>DZBA01000093.1 GCA_022729775.1 Anaerolinea thermophila
CACCGATCCGAACAAACGAAACGAAACTCCGCCCGAATGGGTGTCGCAAGCGCAGGCAATTGGACAACAACCCGCGCCTGAACAGCCCGCGCCCGTTGACTTTGCCATGAACATTGGTGAGCAATTCTTCGCGGAGTTTGAAGAATCTGCGGCAGAACAGCCCGCGCCCGTTGACCTTGCCATGAACATTGGCGAGCAATTCTTTGCGGAATTTGAAGATGCCTCCAGCGCCGCGCCTGTCAAAGAAGAATCTGATTTGCCCGCGTGGATGACCGATGCGCAACCCGCTGCCAATGAGCAAAATCTTGAGCGCGGACAAATCCCCGAATGGCTGAGCGATGAAACCGAAATACGCCCGCAAAAACCCGCGCCAGTGGAAGATGCCGCGCAGGACGACCTTTCCGCATGGCTGAGTAAATTGGATGATGAGCCGGGTTTGCCGTTCGATAAAATACCCACGCCCGCTTCCATTGTTGCGGATTCACAAAAACGCCCTGTGGAAGAAGAAGCGTCAGTGCGCCGCTCTGATTTGCCCGATTGGTTGAGCAATATCGAATCAGAAGAGCTGGAAAAGGAAACGCCCGTCGAATGGCAGCCCGCCCAAGTGGAAGCACAGGAAGTAGTTCCCGCAGCTGTTCCATCCGCGCCGGTTGAATCGCCTGTTGCTGTTGTACCGCAGGAAAGCCTTCCTGATTGGTTGCAGGAAAATGAAGAAACGCCCGCTTCCGATGATGATGCGCCGCCCTGGGTTCACCGCGAAGAATTTGAGTCCAAGCAGCCTGCGCAGCCCAAGCCCACCGCGCCATCGGATTGGAAACCCGCGGAGAAAAAGCCCGTCGCCGCCAAAGCAGAGCCAAAACCGGTGTCCCAGCCTGTTGCTGAAAAGCCTGTAGCAGAACCTTCCGCGAAGAAGAAGAAACCCGCCGCAGCGCCCGCCAAAAAATTGGATAGCGCGGGCGTTGAACAAGCGAAAGCCGAATTGGATCGCGGCGACATTCCCGAAGCGTTGAAGCATTATTCAGCCCTCATCAAGAAGGGCAAGCATCTTGAAGAAACAATCCGCGACCTGAAAGAGTCGCTTTATCGCTACCCTGTGGAAGTAAACATCTGGCAAACTCTCGGCGACGCGTACATGCGCGCAAGCCGTTTGAAAGAAGCGCTCGAAGCCTATAACAAGGCAGAAGAGTTGATACGTTAAATTTTTATATTCTATTTCGGAGGAAATTTCTGTGGAAAGAACGCTCGTACTTGTAAAACCCGATGGTGTGCAGCGCGGATTGATTGGCGAAGCCATTGCCCGCTTTGAACGCCGCGGACTTCGTTTGGTCGCCGCAAAATTCATCAAAGTCAGCAATGAACTGGCAGAAGCGCATTATGCCGAACACAAAGGCAAAGGCTTTTATGAAAGTTTGATTTCGTACATCACATCCGCGCCGGTGATGGCGATGGTGTGGGAAGGTCCCAGCGCAGTGGCTGCCGTGCGCCAGACAGTCGGCTCGACCAAACCCGTCGAAGCCGCACCCGGAACCATTCGCCATGATTTTGCCCTTGAAGTTGGGCGCAACCTCATTCACGCTTCAGACAAACCCGAAACCGGCGAACGCGAAGTCGCGTTGTGGTTCAAGCAGGAAGAACTGGTGGATTGGTCTCGCGCGGTGGACGCGTGGGTGTTCGAAAAATAAAGCGTAAGGCTTAATGACTGATGTTACGCACCGTTCCGAAGGTTTCCTCGTAAAACGCGGTTACATTGCGCCAACCTTCGGAACGTTTTGCGTAAGGTGAGTTAATGAAAAAAACATCCCGCAGATGAAAGTCTGCGGGATGTTTTTATTTTTACTTCACCCTTAACAATATTTTCCCATCCTGCCATAATTCTTCGATGCTGTAAAAATTGCGCTGGTCAGGTGAGAAGAGATGCACAACAACATCGCCATAATCCACCAACATCCAGCCATCGCGCGAATTGCCTTCGATTTTCCCCTTCTTTTTGAATTTTGTGCGCATGTCTTCTTGCACTGCTTTGGCAAGCGCATCCAACATACGGTCACTGGTGCCGGTGCAGATGACGAAATAATCAGTAAATGAAACAATATCTTTCAGGTCGAGCAGGACGATGTCCTCGCCTTTTTTGTCTTCGAGTGAGTTTACGATTTCACGGGCAAGTTCAAGTGCGTTCAGGGTTCACCTCATGGTTTATTTGGACTCAAAAGTCTCCCGACGTTTGAGTTTTGTGTTTTCAAAAATCAGGAGATTTTTGAGTCCGCTTTTAACGGCGCGGAAAATAATTTAGTGTAAATCGAGCCGCCGGGGGTCAGGTCGCTTTTGAAAAGATGGAGCGCGTCAATTTTGGCTCTTTCGAAATTGCCGAACTGGGTCGAATCCAGCGCGGCGCGAATCTTGAGAAGGTCTGTTGTCGGCGCGCTTTGACGCACCCTGCCGATGGTCAAATGGGGAGTGAAGGCGCGTTCTTCGCGTTCATATCCGAAACGGACTGCGCCCGCTTCGATGTTCTTTTGCAATGATGCCAAAACATCCGGCGCGTGCAGCCCAATCCACAAGACGCGCGGTTTACGCAGGTTGGGATATGCGCCCAGTCCGCCGATTTGCATTTCAAACTGCGGGTGTGAATCAGCTTCGCGCGCGATCATTTGCTTGAGGAAGTTGATATGCGCTTCGGAAACATCACCCAGAAATTTCAGCGTGATGTGAATGTTGTGGGCGGGAATCCAGCGTATAAGGTCGTTTCCCAATGTCTGGCGCAGGCGCGCTGTTTGACGCTCTACCGCATCTTGCACCGGTTTGGGGATTTCAATGGCGATGAAGGCGCGCACAAAATTCATGCAATTAGGCTATCCCAACACTTGTTCGACGGCTTTTTTCAAGTCGAGAAAACCAACGGGCTTGGTAAGGTAAATTGAAGCGCCCGCTTCCAGCCCGGTTTTAATATCGCTGGGCATACTTTTGGCTGAGACGATGATGACAGGAATGGCGTGGAGGTCTGGTTCATGCCGCATGTAGCGCAATACTTCCAGCCCGGAAATATCGGGCATCATCACATCCAGAATGATGAGGTCTGGTTTTTCCTTTGAAATCATCGGTATGGCTGGCACGCTGGAATGCATCTTGACCACGTTGAACCCGTTGACGCGCATCATCTCCGCGAACATTTCAGCCGCATCCGGTTCGTCCTCGATAATCATTACCTTTTTTTGTCGGTCTGTCATGGTTTAATCCTCAACGCTAAAAATAGCATAATCCCCCCGAATTTGCAAGGGCGTCTAAAATTTGACCCTAAAGGTTTTATTCGCCTTTAGGGTCTTCTTCTGTATGTTCCAGCACGTCGAGCAGCGCTTCGTATTCATCGCAACATTCGGGACACATATCCAAATGCTCCTGAATCAGCGGCATGATTTTTTCCGCGTCGTGCGTTTCCACTTCGCGTTCGACAAACTCGTCGAGTTTGTCGTACATCTCCGAACAGGACATTTCCTCTTCGCGTACATCTTCGAGGATTTTCAGGAATTTAAGCACCACTTCATCCTGCAATTCTTCCTGCGGATTCAGCGTGTTTTGGATGCGTTGGAAAAAGTTTTTGATGTTCATGCTAAAAATTGGACGTTTAATCAAATGTTAATCTTACTTTTGCTCGAATGCGGAAAGCACATCCTGTGAAGTCAGACCTTCCATGGCAAGGCGTTTCTTCAAGCGCAGGCGGGCGTCATGCAAAAGTTTATACAACGCGTTGCGGTTGGTGTTCATGCGTTTTGCGGCTTCTTCCATGGGGACATCTTGTAAGCCCAATAAGACAAGCGCCTCGCGCTGTTTTGGGGTGAGTTCATCTTCCAGAATGCGGCGGACGCGGACAATCATATCTTTGCGCTCGGCAGAGGATTCGGGCAGCGCTTGCGAATCCGCGAGCAAGCCGGGCGGTGGGGGAGCGTCTTCATTTTCGGAGAGTTCATCGAGCGAGGAGTCGCGCCAGCGCTTGCGGCGCAGTTCAGTCAGCGCAATGCGGATGGCGATTTTGTGTACCCAAGTCGTGAACAGGCTGCGCCCCTCAAACGTATCCAGCTGGTCTAAGACGCGCAACAGGGTTTCCTGCGTCACTTCTTCGACGAGCGGTTGAAAGAGCGGGTTGTCCTGCGACAGCCAGCGGCTGAGCGCGTAGGGCAATCCCTTGTGGATGATCGCGCCCAGGTCATGGAGCGCCGCTTCATGTGCCGCGCCCGCGCTTCGTAAATCTGCAAGCCAATCTTCGTTCGTGCGAGTTGTCATGTGATGATTATAAAAGAAAATCGCCGTCTTGCAGCAAACCATCTAAAATCACGCGCATCGCCTGTGATTCGGGTAAGGCTTGCAAGCGGAATGATTTCAACCGTGTTTGTGTTGTGCGGACGGATGGCATGAGAAATTCGTCGAAGGGCAGGGAACTTTTGAAGATTTGATAGTATAGAAAACGCCGCGCGTTGCGTGTGAATTCTGCGGGGAATTCGATCTGCCCTGCCGATAAAAACTCTTCCAACATTTTCTTTTGCTCCGCAACGCTTTGCGGAAAGAAGACAGTTGGGTATTGTGTAAATCGCGCCTTGCCCGCGCATAGCACGGGTTTCCCCAACAACGTTGCTTCCAATCCGATGGTCGAGTTGTAAATCATTACAAACTTCGAGCGTTGAATTAACTCGTAGGAGCTCAAATATTCCTTTGGCGCGATGAAGACCGCGTTTTCCATTTTTTCCAAACCGTTTGCTTCCACCCAGCCTTGCACGGTCTCGCGGCTTTCTTTTCGCGCGCGCGTTTCATCGGGATGCGCGCGGATGACGAACAGCGTCTCTGGGTGTGCGCGGATGGTTTCCAAAATCATATCGAGCCACTTGAACATATCTTCAAAGACCGTGTTGGCGTGCGGCTGGCTTGTGTCGAAAATGACGTTGGTAAAGACTGGCACAATTTGTTTGAAGCGCGCCGCCTTTGCCAGGAACCCTTCATCGAGTCCTTTGATGTCTGCCCAAAATTTGATGCCCGCCATGCTAAAGTCGCCTTGAAAGCGCTTTTGCAAATACGCGTCGAGTGTCGCGTTTTGTTCGTCGTTCAATTCAAATTCATCGGGGATGTGAATCGGATATATAGTGGCTTCGCCTTCGGTGAAGAACGCGCTCGCGGACTGCAACCCGACTTCGTGGGTGATGACTCTCAGTCCGCGCTGCTGGGCGATGTAACGCGCCGTCGCTTCGGGGAAGAACTGTCCATTGAAGACCAGCACCACGCGCGGGTTTGTCTCATCGAGAAATTTGGAAAATGCCCGCGCCACATTCCACGCGGAGCGAATATATTCACGATAGAAGAAGCGCGTTTTTTCATTGTCTTCGAGATGATGCACGCGCAGAATCCATCTCAACCCCGGCAGGCACAACGCGCCCAGCGGAAGTTGTTCCCATGTGAAACTCATCATGTCTTGCAGCGAAAGATTTTGGATTGACGTATCGAGCCGCGCGTCGGGTTGATACTCGAACCAATGCGCGTGATTTGTCCCCGCGTATAAAGTCCGCGATTGGTAGATGCAAGATTTACACGGCGGCTCTTTTTGAGGGTGTTCGCGGTTTGTCCCCAGCACACAGCGCGTCATCCCTGCGTTGCAGGCAAAAATCGCAACGGGGACGCCCTTCATTTGCAGCGCCCATGATGTTAAAAGATGAAAGCCCGCATTCCACGAGAGGTCGTCAATGCCGGTGGATGCTTTGAACAGCGCGATGGGTTGTCCCTGCGCGGGCGGTGAAAGACGCGCAACCTGATGCGCTGCCTGGCGAATCTTCCAATTGTTATAGCGGCGGACAAGTCCGCGCTTGATGCGTTGGTTAAAAATCTCTTTGAAGTTTGAAAGTTTCATAACCCCGTTATTATATCAATTCCCCTTTTTTCCCCTCAACAAGACAAAGGGTCGGGACCCAAACCGTCCCTCTGTCCTGTTGCCAGGGCGTTTTTCCCTTGAAGCCGGCGCCCCGACCGCAAACTTTAGAAGACCAACCCCAGTTGTTTGGCGCGCGCAAGCGCGGCGGTTTTGGTGTGTACTTCTAATCGCTCATACGATTCGGATAATAAATTCCTTACCGTTGAATGGGATACGCCTAAGTTCAGCGCAATCTGTTTTGCAGACATATCTGGATAGTTCGCGCAGATGGTTAAGATTTCCGTTTGGCGACGGGTCAGCCTGTTGTTGTGTGAACTTTTTTCTTCCAGTATGGCTTTTACTTTCTCGCTGAAGTGCTGACTTCCATTTGCAATCTTTTTGATAATGACTGCCAGTTTTTGTATCGAGCTGGTATCCTCTTTGAGGATGTAACCGCTGATGCCTGCTTTGTATAATTCTTTGATGAGCAACATTTCTTTGAACATCGAAATAACCAGGACGTTCATTCCGGGACGCTCGTTCAACATCTTTGGGATGTAAGTGCGCATTAGTGTATAGTCTTCGTTGCTCGAAGAAATTGGCACCTGTAAATCCGTGATGAGGACGTCAATATCAGGATGGGTCTTCAGGATCCTGATTAGGTCTTCACTGTTGAGCGCGGTATCTATAATCGCGATCTCTTTATGCTCACGCAGGCGCAACAAGTACCCATCAATGATGCTTTGGTGGTCGTCCAAAATAGCAACTTTGATTTTATTTTGCACGGCGGACAATCCTTTATTTTTTGAGACCAATATTTAACATTATATAACGCGCTTTGAACCCTTTTGTGTAAAACCGTACAAATGTCTACGCAGGCGGTGAAATTGGTTCGATTGGCGCGCAGGCGGTGATGGTAAATCCTTTGCTGGTTGAACTGGTTTCCACTCTGCCGCCTAAAATCGAGAATCTTTCTTTAATGCCCAAGATGCCAATGCCATTTGATTTGTTGTTTTTTCTTCTTTCTTTGCCGTTATCCGCAACCGAGACGCTGACCCAGTTGTCTTGCACACTCATCACAACATGCGCTTGCGTTGCGTTGGAGTGTTTGACGCTATTGGTTAGGGCTTCTTGCAAGAAGCGGTACAAGCTGATGGCTGTTTCTTCCGATAGGCTGACTTGCCCTTCACAGGCGCAGGTTATTTTTATTTTTCCGATGGTTTCGAATTCTTCGCAGTAGCTTCTCAGCGCAAGGTCAATGCCGCCTACATCCAAGATCGCTGGGCGCATGTGACGCGATATCATCCTGACTGTCCCGATGGTGTTTTCTACTTCTTCAACAGCCAATTTCAACCGTTTCTTCAAAGAAGCGTAGACGCTTCGCTCGTTGGTTTGCGCTTTTTTTCTGGAAGCCAATTCCAGAATCATATCCGCAAGGGAATTTTTCAATCGAACCAATAACTGCCCGGCTTCGTTGTGCAGCTCGCGTGAGATGCGTTTGCGCTCATTTTCTTGTTCGCGTAGGAGGCTGCGCGTCAACTCCTGCATTTGTTCATGGCTGCTTGTGAGTTCTTCATTTTGTTTGCTTAGTTTTGTTGCCATGGTTTGCATGGAGTCGGTCAGGTTATCAATCTCATCTGTGATGTTGCTGCGCCCATCCTTGATGGATGAAAAATCCGCTTGTTTATTTTCACCGATTTGTTTGGCAACAGCCGAGAGATTGGAAATCGGCTTTGAGATCGTCTTATTCAAGTTGAAGGTAATCCACAGCAGCACGCCGTACGTGATGAGAAATGTAACCAGCGCGGCGATGCCCATATCCCATTTGATTTTTGTAATCTTTGCCGCGGAAATATCCACGCCCAACGCGCCGACGATGTTTCCGTTTTTATCCTTGATGGGCATGTAGGTCGAAACCCATTCGCCGTATTCGTCTGTGTATGGTTCCCATATATCGGTTCTTTTTATCAACCCTTTGGGCATGTTTGACGTGCCATCGTTGTTGAATTCAGCCGCATCGTATTGCTGGCAAAATTTAAAGGACTCTTCTTTTTTTACGAAATACCAACTTGAGCTGATGATGATGACCGTATCTTCGCGCGGTCCCTTGACATACGTGTAGATGGACATATCGGGGTGGTACAAGACGACCCGTTCAAGCCACTGCATGTGCGCTTCGAAGTGCGGATTATTCTCCGGGTAATAGCCGTTGCCTGTAGCGTCGTTTGTTATGTAAGGCGAAGGCGGACAGTTTATATTTTTTTCACTTTCCTCTTCGTATAATTTTACAAAGTTTTCGACATCAATATCTTTGACCGCCGCCTCTGCTACGTGCGCAATTTCATTCGTCAATAGCCGCGTTGTATTTTGGACAGCGTAATCGTAATACCAATAGTACGTAAAGATATACACTGGTGTGAAGACCGCCAAAAAGAGAAATTGAATCTTCTGGCTTAGGCTGATAAAAGGTTGGGGTTTGGGGGGATGGTTGGGCATGAGCCTATTATAGCCAAATCCTGCCGCATGATATAATTTCGTTGCCCTGGGGTGTCCGGGGCAGTTTTTATTTACGGAGGAAACCATGCCTAAAAATGAAATACCAAATACTGTTGACCATAACGCGCCGCCGCCGCTGATCGAAGTGAAAGGCACAAACCTTGAAATGGGACAACAGATCGGCGAAGCCATGCGCGAGCAGGTTAAACGCAGCATCGAAAACGCCCACATCCTGATTGACGCAGCATACAACGAACTTGAACTCACCTGGCAGGGCGCGCAGAATCAATCGCGTAAATATTTGCCCTTTGCTGAGGAGCGTTACCCGCAGTATGTGGATGAATTACGCGGAATCGCGCAGGGCGCAAATATCGCCTTCGATGATGTTGTTGTGCTAAACGCGATGGAAGCTGTCACCACCGACGCGCTGCATCTTACGCGCTGTACCAGCATGGCGGTCAATGAAACTCGCACAGCCGATGGTCATGTCCTTGCCGGGCATAATGAAGATTGGATTCCCGAAGATGAGGGAGATGTGTTTGTCGTCTCTGCCAAGCCGGATAAAGAGCCGCCTTACCTTGCGATGACCTACGGCGGGCTGCTGCCCAATGTGGGATTTAACGCGTATGGAATCGCGCAGCTGATCAACTCTGTTTACCCGGGCGATTCGCGCATCGGGATTCCGCGTTTGGTTGTCTCGCGCGCGGTTTTATCCTCGCGCCGAATTTCCGGCGCCATCGGGCGGACTCTTGTCCCGCATCGCGCGGCGGGCTACAATCACCTCATTGTCCATGAAAGCGGTGAGTTGTATTCCATCGAAGTTTCTGCGCGCAAGTTTGAAATTCTATACGGGTTGGATGGTTATATGGTTCACACGAATCATTATCTCGACCCGAAGATGCGCGAGATAGAAAAAGACCCCGAAGAATTATTGTCGTCGCGCGTGCGTTATCACCGCGCCTCGCGCTTGCTGCGTCAAAGTGAAAAACATACCATCAAGAGTTTGCAGGCGATTCAAAAAGATCACGTTAACGTCCCAAATTCGATTTGCAATCACAACATTGCCGGGGCTGACCCGCTCGACCGCGAGAAGACCATCTCTGCGCTGGTGATTGATTTGACCGCGCGCGAAATGCACATCACCTGGGGAAACCCCTGCCAGAATAGTTATCACACGTATCATCTGGCTGAATAACATCATCCCGACCGTTCTGCGGTCGGGATTTTTTATTCCACCCGGTACAATTGCTGTTCTTCAATATATTCATACACCGAAGGCAACAGGTAATACCGATATGCTTTTTCCTGCGCGATGCGCTCGCGCAATTCGCTCGATGACAACTCTTGCAATAGCACATCGAGAAATTTCACTTTTTCTTTCAAGCCGGGAATTTGCGCGGTTACGGCATCGGGATCAAATGGGTCGGTGGGGCGGCGCATCACGCCGATTTGACGGACAACATCCACGATGGCGGCAGGGTTGCGCCATTGCGGAAAATCGCGGAAGGAGTCTCCGCCAATCAAGAGGGTAAGATCCGCGTTGGTTTCCTGTTGAGCAAGCAGTCGCGCGGTATCTATGGTGTAATGCGGACCGGGGCGGTTAATTTCCAAATATGAAATTTCAAACAGGGGATTATCCGCGATTGCGCGCTTTAACATTTCCAAACGGTGTAAAAGCGGAGTCAGGGGTTGGTCTAATTTGTGGGGCGGGTCCGGCGCAAGCATCCACAAAACGCGCGAGAGTTTGAGTTGATGCGCGGCTTCACTTGCAAGGATTAAATGTCCCAAATGGGGCGGGTCGAAGGTTCCGCCAAAAAGTCCAATTTGTGCGCGAGTCATGGCGTGAGTATATCGCAAAGTTTTATATGATGTTTTTATTTTCTTTAAGAATTCTTCATATTCTGTTGTTAATATATAGCCACCAAAGGAGATTTTCATACTATGTCTACAACTAATAAATGGCTTATCGGAATTGGCGTTGTTCTTCTGCTCGTTGTGATGTACACGCTGCCTTTTGTATTTCAATCTACTTCATTGACGCCCGGCGGCATGATGGGAGGGAACGGCAGTGGCATGATGCAAGGCGGTCGTATGGGCGGCAATGGCGGCATGATGCACAACAGCGGAATGATGGGGAATAGTTTCTTCGGCATTGGCTACGGGTTGATGTGGATAATCCCCCTATCGCTTTTGACTTTGGTTGGGTTGGGCATCGCGGCTTTGATTAAATACCTCCGTTCTGCATAATCAGCCGCGCTGTTCGTCTGACAGACCTCGAAGATTCGGGGTCTGTTTTTTTGCCAGCAATTCCAAGTCTAAAACCCTTTGCCACCGATTTCACGGATTTTCACCGATTGATTAAAAAAA
>DZBA01000094.1 GCA_022729775.1 Anaerolinea thermophila
TGTGGCTGGTCTTTTGGTTTTTGGCTTTTCTTGTTCCAGATTTGGAATTGCTGTTTTTTTATGTAAATTGCTTGACGCATATAAATCGCGGTGGTATCCTTGCGCCGATGTTTGTACTTCGCCGCACTAATGACAATCGTAATAATACTTCCACCAATTTGGTGCGATGGCATTGGCGTTTGTCAGGTGAGCAGGAACAGGCTTAAAACTTCACCACGTACACCAAATGCCCCGTCACTCGGGGCATTTTTCTTAAATCCACAGCCCCTTTGGGGTCTGAAAACCAAGGAGCCACTCATGTCCATTTCGAACACCACCCCCGTTTTTGCCCTTGACGAAAAAAATCTCGTCCCTGTCAGCGAACACCTCAAAGCAATGGCGGACATTCCGCCTTCGCGCATGTTCCTCATCAACAAGTCGTTGAAAGTGTACGTGGAGAAAAATCCAGGCGCGAAGATTTATGACGCGTCGCAAGGCGACGGCGGCGCGTCGCTGCCCGGTACGCCCAAAGCGATTCTCGACCGCGCTCATCAACTCCAGATCGAACATGGCACTTCGTACGATATGCCCTTCGGCACGGACGCTTATCGCAAATCGGTCATCGAACAATATTGGAAGTTGGATTCCTCTTCGGGTTGGGGACCCGCCAACGTGTTGGGAACCGCAGGCGGACGCGACGCGCTGGTCAAGGCGTATCAGGCGATGCTGGCTCTCGGTCATGGACGTCAGGGCGATGTGGTCATGGTCTCCCGCGTCCCGTGGATTTCCTATAACTGGGGACCGTACGGCGTGGGCGCAAATGTATTGTGGACGCCGGGCGACCCCGCGCAGGGCTGGATGTACACCGAAGAAGCCATCCGCGAGAGCGTGAAGTTTGCCGAATCGAAGGGACGAAAAATCGCGGGCATCGTCATCACCAACCCCGATAATCCCACTGGCTTGACCATCCCCGTCGAGAAGCAGGTCGCGCTTGCCAAAGCCGCGCTCGAAGCGGGCGTCGCCTTCGTCCTCTTTGACTGGATGTATCACTACGTCACCGACGAATCCCCGATGGATTTGAATTCCTTCCTGAAGAATTTCACGCCCGAAGAACGCAAACGCTTGATGTTCCTCGATGGCATCACCAAATCATTGGGTGGGTCGAACATCCGCAACTGTCACCTCATCGCGGACGAGAGCGTCATTAAGTTCATCGTCGCGCGCGCGTCACATACCGTCATGCCTTCATTTTACGCGCTCGCGGTGGCGATGGCTGCCTATGAAATGGGATTCAGTGAAGCCGCGAAATCCATCATTGAGCCGACCAACGCCAGCCGCGTGGTCTTGAAAAAACTACTGTCCGAAAGCGGAATGCAGCACATCATCGGCAAGGGCTATTATGCCTTTATGAATGTCGGTGAATATCTCAAAGCCAAGGGCTGGGCAGACAGTGAACCGCTCGGACAATACCTTGCTGAAAATCACGGCGTTGCGATTGTCCCTGGTGCGTTCTTCTCTCCCTTCGGCAATGACTGGATTCGCTTCTCGTACGCCACGCCCACCGATAGAACCGAAGGCGCGTTCAAGAGGCTGGTGGAGGGGTTGGAGAGTTTGAAGAAGTAAATTAGTGAGTAGGGATTAGGGATTAGAGAAGAGGGAAGATGGTGGGCTTTCCTCTTCTCGTAGAGTTCAATCGAGTGGAATGTACTTTATCTTTTGCACATCAAGCGCGCGTTTCATTGCGTACCAATCAAAATAATCTAACGAGTCGTTCAACTGGCCAGATTCAAATTTCAACAGAAATTCGTCGGAAATTACCCCGTATTTTTGCTCAAATTACTGACAGGTTTTACTATAGCATTGAAGGCGATTAATAAAATTTGAGTTATTTTTCAAGGTAAAATACCTCGCATGTTAGAATAGTTCTAGCGAAATAATTTTACATTCATATTGAGATAAAAGGATTTGAGCCAGATGAAGGTTAAGCAGTTTGCACTTCTCAACCCACAAGTTGAGTCCCCAATTGATAATCGAGAATGGGGAACATTTAAAGACAGCTTGCGCGCGCCTATTCATAACTGGTTTACTTATCCTGCGGGCTTTTCTTATAAGGCAGTGGAATCAAGTATAGGCATTCATGAAATCTTAAAGGGCGCAACAATTTACGACCCTTTTATGGGTTCTGGTACAACAAACTTGGTCGCAAAGAAACTATCTATAAATTCTTACGGCGTTGAGGCTCACCCCTTTGTTTTTAGAATTACCAGAACTAAAATAAATTGGGAAGTTGATAGAGATGAAGTCGTCGCTGCTTTGAAAAAGATTGAAAACCAAGTTAAGCGACGCAAAGAAAATTTCAATGAATACCATGTTACGACTTATCTTGGAAGCGAATTTCCAGAACTTGTGTTAAAGTGTTACGAGCCTAAAACTCTTTTGGATTTGTTTTTTATCCGCAACTCAATTATAAGCGGCAACTATTCGCAAGGCGTAAAGGACATCTTTTTTGTGGGGCTTACTAGCATTTTAAGGCAAGTTTCAACGGCTGCAACTGGCTGGCCTTATATTGCGCCCAAAAAGCAAAAAACAACATCTCTAAACAAAATCGCCTTTGTTGAGTTTGCGCGGCAGATAAATAAGATGGTATCTGACATCGAAGTTACCGTAGATGAAGCGGATAAAAATTTCAGAAAATCCTCTCACAAAATATTCAATGCGGACTCTCGTTATACACAAGATTTGATTCCAACCGCAAGTGTCGACCATGTGTTCACTTCGCCGCCTTATTTAAATAATTTTGATTACGCCGACCGAACACGCCTCGAATTGTATTTTTGGGGCGAGGCGAAAACTTGGGGTGATATTTCAGAGAAAATTCGCACGAAATTGATTACCTCTGCAACTACTCAAATTTCAAGGAATGACCCTAAATATGAATTATCGAAAGGGTTACAAGAATCCTGTCCTGATGTCTATGACTTTTTGAGAAGGGCTACCGCGCAACTTGGTGAAGCAAGACTGATACACGGCGGTAAAAAGAGTTATGACCATTTAGTTTCTGGTTATTTTAATGATATGTTCCTTATAATTTCGGAAGTGTATCGCGTATTGAAAAACAACACGGTTGCAGTGTTCGTTCTTGGCGATTCTGCTCCTTATGGAGTTCATATTCCTACGGATGATTTGATTGGCAAAATAGGATTGGGAGCAGGGTTTTCTGATTACAAAATTAATGTCTTAAGAGCGCGCGGAGAGAAATGGAAGGAAAATCCGCAGAGGCACGATGTTAAACTGCGTGAATCAATAGTCACTTTGGTAAAGGCGTAATATATGGCAGAAAAAATATCACATTATGGAAGCGCAATTGGAGAAGCAATCGGCGCAGAAATGCAAGATGCGTTGAATGAGTTAATGGTTGACCTTGCTGATAAACATGGGTATCACTTTTTAAGCACAAGCCCCATTCAAGGCAAGAAGAGACTATTAATGTTTGATAACTTTGGCAACGACTACAACGTTGACGCCGTTCTTGTTAATCAACAAATTCAGCCGCTTATTTTGTTTGAATGGAAATATATCAGATATAAAAAACATAACCGAGATAAAGCCAGCTGGGTATGCAGCGCGCATCCTGCCATTCGACGGCATTATGCCAGCATCCGCAGTTCCATTGCGGTCCTTGCGGGCAGCTGGAGTTCATCGTCTATGGCGATGATGAAAAGCAATCATATCAACATATTTTTGATTCCGTTTGACCGAGTCTGTGAAATCTTGGATGAATTCGGTGTTGATTTTCGTTGGGGAGAAAAAGACAGGCAAAAATCTGCAATAGCATGGAAGGCTTTTAGCGCGTTGTCGAATAGTAAAAAAGCGCAAATCGGCGTTGAAATGGTAAATACCATCAAAGATGATTTAACTAATTTGGTTTTATCCATTCTTGATGATGCGACTGAGCGGGAAATTGAAGCCGTCACTTTAGAGTTCCGCTCGAATTTGGGAGAAGTTAGCGAATACAAATTTGATAATATTGATGGAGCGTTGAATTTCCTAAACGCCAATGAACTTAAAGATATTTTTATTGTTGGCGATTCTCCAACTTTGTTAGACCCTCGTCCAGCATTTGACGGTGAAGAATAGGATGGCGAAAAATGCACCTCGATAGTAAGTCGTTAGATGTAAAACTTGTTAATACTGAATCGGAAGATACGTTTGAAATGTGGTGGTTTCTGAACGAAAACGAGATTCTTGCTCTTTCTCATTGCCCTCAAAATTCGCCAACTACAGTTATTCATACCATGATATTAAAAGAGTCTCTAAAACAATTGTCTCAACTTGTAAAAGAGGGCTGGAGTTTTGTAGAATGTTCTTTTGATTACCAGAAACACCTTGGTAAAAGACTTTATTCAAAATTGCAACAGTAAGCATATTCAAAATATTTTTCTCTTTCATCCTCACCTACCACGCCCCACGCATCATCAATTACCAATCTCCAATAGGACTTTTCATGCCCCAACAAAAATTTGCCGACAAATATCTCCTTGCCGTAGAGCAAGCCATCAAAGAAAAACCGCAAGGCGGACTTGACGGTTTCGAGCAGGAATGGAATTTGCTTGACGAAGACCTCCGTCCGCTGTTGACCGTTGGTGCGGGACCCAGCCAACATTCATTTGTGGATTATCTCCGCGCGGAATGTGTTCCGCAGTGGCACAAACAATTCAGCCAGCTCGAAGTCTTTCACTGGATGGTCGAGTGGGCAACGCGCCCGTATTATTCCCCGCGCGGCGCAATGTACGAAGCGCGCCTCATGGAAGCCACGTTGATGAACGCGCTGCACAAAGCCAGCGTCAGTTTTGGCGAACGCTTGCACTATTGGCACGGCAACCTGCTCTTCCTCACCGACATCGGACATCAATCCATCCCTGGTAATTGGTCGCTTGCCAAACGCCGCTATCTCGAAAAGTGCGTTGACCTGTACGGCGACATGCTCGCGACGACGGGCATTCATACCAA
This sequence comes from Anaerolinea thermophila, assembly GCA_022729775.1. Classification (GTDB taxonomy): domain Bacteria; phylum Chloroflexota; class Anaerolineae; order Anaerolineales; family Villigracilaceae; genus Villigracilis. The sequence continues at coordinate 4,990 of DZBA01000094.1, forward strand.
CATGTCCCTGCCTGACCCGCTCTTTGCGTGGGACTTTATGCACCTTCCAGTCAGTGAACGCGGCGATAAACATTTGGATGAATACAAGTCCGAGTTTTACATCACCGCCACGCGCTTGCTGCGCGCCTTCGCTTCGCTCTTCGTTGCGATCAGCGCGTCCACGCCGATGCAGGCGCAGGTGAAAGACGGACACGCGGCGGTCATCCTGACCGAATATGACTCCATCCGCAACTTGACTTTCCCCAACCCGCGCGAAATTGACCTGCCCGATTTGTATCGCTCGTATAACGATTATTTGCAAATCTCGTATGACCTCGTGCGGCGCGGCGTGCGCTTCGGCAACAACAACTGGACTCCCGTGCGTGCGCGCAGTTTCTCTGAACCCGTTGAGCGCATCATCTCCACCACCAGCGGACAACTCGAATCGCTGTACGCGCGCGGATTATTCGCGGCGGGGCAATCCACTCCGCCCGAAGAGATGGCGCGGCAGGTCGAGCGGCAAAACTTGATGGCGCGAATCAACCTTCCGATGGGGCGCGTTGAAATCCGCACCGATGAAGGCGGTCACAGCCTCGACCTCGATATTGCGAACCTCACTTTCCGACATCTCTTGATGTTGAAGATTTACTCCGACCCGAAATTTGCGCGCGGATTCCGCTACGACCACGAAGATATCGCCCGCGCGCGCGCGAATGAAAACCTCGCCGCCAAATATGGTCTGCGCGCGGAAATCGAAAACCCGCTGACGGGCAAGCCCATCACCGTGCGCGAATTTTTGAAGTGGACTCTCGGCGAACTCAAACCGCTCGCGCAAGCGTTGAACATGTGGGACGATTTGCACCCGCTCGTGGAAATGTCCGAAGGCGGGCGCAACACCGCGGAAAAAATCCGCGCGCGCTTGAAGATGGAAATCGGCGAATCCGACGAAGTGCCGATGTCGCTCTTGAAGGAATTTTTCTACGAACACGAAGCGCAAATCAAAGCGGATGTGGAGCGCGTGTGCGCGGATTACAACTCGCTTGGCTCGGACGCTTCTAAAATTGCCGAATACATTCAGCGCAGCCGCGAAGTCACGCGCAATGATGGCAACGCCCCGATACAATTCCGCGCGCGCGCGCAGGCGGTGATTGACCTTTCGTACCCCGACAAGACCGCCGAAATTTTGGATTTGTCGCAGCAATTGATTCGCATCCCATCTGTCACCGCCTGCCCGATTGAACGCTTCGACGAAGTTCATCGCGCTGGCTCGTTGATTGATGATTATCTCCGCAACGCGGGCTTGGATGTGAAATATTTCGATGGCAAGTATCCTGCGTTGTATGCGACGTTTCCAGTAAGCGGTAAACAGGTAAGCACGGAAGCAGGTAAACAGCCGATTTTATTAACTGGACATTTTGACGTTGTCGAACCCGAACCCGATGATTCGCAGTTCACCCCGCGCATCGAAGGTGATTACCTGCATGGTCGCGGCGCGGCAGATATGAAAACCGTCGTTGCGACATATATGGTTTGGATGAAGGACATGATGAAGGCGGGCGCGCCGTATCCGAATGTCGCGTTGATGTTGGTGGGCAATGAAGAGAACGGCGAATCCGAAGCATGGGGCACGCCTTACGTGTTGAAGGCTTTGGAGACCTCCGAGGTCTTTAAAGACCTCGGAGGTCTGAAACCTGCGCTATTTATTGCGGGCGAACGCACAGGTGAAAAAGGAACGGAACTCTTCGGCGAAATTTGTGTGGAAAATCGCGGCGTGATGCGCTTTGACGTCATCGCGCGCGGCGCAAAAGGTCACAGCGGGGTGGCGGGCGCAGGCGATTTGAGCGAAAAGTTAATCGCCGCGCGTTCGGCGTTGGGTGAAATTTTCGCAAAATATTTGACGTTGAAATCTCCCGATGGCTGGCAATCGCAGGCGAAATTCCCCTTTATCAATGTTGGTACTCCCGGAGTATATAACGTCACCGCCGCGGAAGGAATCCTTGGCGTGGAGATTCGTCCCATCCCGCAGGATGATACATCCGCGCTGAAAAAGGAAGTCGAAGCGTATTGTGAGGCAAATGGACTGGAAGCCAAGTTCACTGTGATGGAAAACGGCGTCGCATGTGACCCGCAAAATCCCGCGCTGCTGGCGTTGATTCAAGCCGTGAAGAATGTCTCAGGCGAAGAACCCAAAATCGGTAGAAAACTTCCGGGGACGAGCGCGCGCTTCGCGCCGGGTGGACAGGCAGTCGTTTGGGGGCAGACGGGCATCGGTCCGCACGCGAAAAATGAAGCGCATTACATCCCAAGCATCGAGCCATATTACAAATCGTTGAACGAATTGGCGAAGTTGTGGAAATGACATGAAGTTGTAATGAATGCAGCGCGTAAAGACCGTCACTTTTTTGTGACGGTCTTTATTTTATCTTCCACATTTCTTTAAGAGTTCTTTACACAGCGCAGATACGATAGTATTGCATACAAGAAATGTCCTCAGTGATGTAATTGACTAAAAGGAGAAAAAAATGAAACGAAATTTGTATTTGGCTTTGGTTCTTGCGTTGGTTGTCGCTTTGCTGGCTTCCAGCACGGTGTTTGCGTGGGGCGGTGGGAATGGCAATGGTGGGCGCGGCGGCAATGGTGGAAACGGGGGCGGCGGAACCGGCGTGTGTGATGGTTCTGGCTCAGGGCTTGGCACTGGCACTGGCACAGGCACTTGCGATGAAACAGGTACATGTACTGGCACAGGCACAGGCACTTGTGACGGGACAGGCATCGGCGGCGGCGGTCAACGCAGGGGCGGTCGCTAAATCAACCACTGCAATTTATAAAAACTGGCGATTATGCAATCGCCAGTTTTTATTTTCCACGCCTTGCATATTTTCGTTTACAATTTCATCATGCCTCCGCCCCTTGCCCTTGTCACCGGCGGCGCAAAGCGACTCGGCAAAGCCTTTGCGCTTCACCTTGCCCGCTTGGGATATTCCATCGCGCTGCATTACAACACCTCTGAAGAAGAAGCCCGCCAAACCAAACGCGAGATCGAATCTATTGGCGTGCAAGTTCACCTGCTCCAAGCCGACCTTTCTCAGCCTAAAGAAATTACTCGGCTTTTTTCTAACCTTCAACCTTTGACCTTAAATCTTCTTGTAAACTCTGCGGCTGTCATGTCTGTCGGAAATCCGCGCGAACTCTCCAGCGCCGAGTGGGACTCAACGCTCGATCTGAATCTGCGCGCGCCATTTTTTCTCTCCCAACGCGCGGCGCGGATGATGACTTCGGGCGGGCTGATCATCAACATCTCGGATATTGCCGCCCACAAATCGTGGACTCGCTATCCGGCGTACACCGTCAGCAAAGCGGGGCTTGAATCGCTCACGCAGATTCTTGCGCGCGCGCTTGCGCCATCCATCCGCGTCAATGCCATCGCGCCGGGACTCGTCCTGCCTTCGGATGTTGTCACCGATGAAGGATGGGGTAAACTTGTGGAGCGTCTTCCGCTTCAACGCGCCGCCACCCTCGATGAAATTACCTCCGCGCTGGAATTTTTAATTAAAAATGAATACATCACCGGGCAAACAATCACAGTAGACGGTGGATATTCCCTGCTATAACCTTCACCCTTCAACCTGTAACCTTAAACTTCCCTCCCCAATGACACTCAAACGCACTCTTTTTCTTGACATATTTTTCTCGCTTCTTCTCATCGCGTCTACGATTTACTACGCCGTAAATTACGTGGACTTTTCCATCCCGCCGTTTGAAGATGCCGCCATGCTCATGCGTTACGCCCAACACTTCGCGCAGGGACATGGAATCGTCTGGAATATCGGCGAACATCCCGTAGATGGCGCGACGGATTTTCTCTTCATGGCTGCTTCTGCGGCGTTGATCAAACTTGGGCTGACGGTTGCCCAAGCGGTGCGCGGACTTGGCTTCGCTTCACACCTGCTGACGGTCTTGATTATCTATTGGGCGAATCGCCGCGTCAACCATGCCAACATCCCATTCTCTTTTTTGAGCGGACTTTATCTCGCAGTCGGCACGGGACTCTCTTATGTCTCGGCATATTTTGGCACGCCGTTCTTTGCCCTGTTTGCCGCCATCACATGGTCTCTTGCGTTGATGTTGATGGATAATCATAAAAAGCCTTCATTCTGGCTTTCCCTCGCCTTCGCCTTAAGTGGACTGATCACCGGACTCATCCGTCCTGAAGGCGTTATCCTCGCTTCTTTAATGCTGCTTGCGATACTCTTCATGCGCGGGTTGAAAGACTCGCTCGCGTTGGTCGCTATCTTTGGCGCGGTCTTTTTGCTGTTCGGCGGCGCATACTTTTTATGGAGATGGAATTATTTCGGTTATCCACTTCCTAACCCGTTTTATAAAAAAGGCGGAACAAATTTGCACTGGGACTCATTCAATAATTCCCTGCTGAACACGCTGAGATTATGCCTTCCCATTTCTATTATTTTTATTTTAGGTTTTCGTTCTTCCGCGTTGACGAAGAAAGCCATCGCATATCTCATTCCCATTTTAGGATTCGCCTCTGCGTTTGTGATGATTTCCGATGAGATGAATTACGGCGCGCGGTTTCAATACGCGCTCGTGCCGCTTGCCCTGCTCTCGTGGACTCCGCTGGTGGGTGGATTTAACTTCGCGCTGCCGAATCAACTCCGCGTCCGCGAAAAGTCCGCGTATGTCGTCGCGCTGATCGCTTTGTGCGCGAGTCTGGTATATTATTCATGGACGCAAAATTGTTACCTGACATCCTATCAACAAAATTGTTTGACGCCCTACGAAAGCGACGGGCGTTATGAAATGGGCAAACTGCTTGCGGAATATCGCGGCAAGGGTTATGTCATCGCCACCACCGAAGCGGGTCTGCTCCCGTATTATTCCGGTTGGACGGCGATTGATACGTGGGGCTTGAACGACCAATTCATCGCGCATAACGGCGGCTTGACCGTTGAATATTTGGATAAATACAAACCGCATGTCATCATGTTCCATGATTATTATTCGCCGCTTGTCCCGCCAAAATTGACCGAAGCGAATCTGGCGCAAAGATGGTTTAGCATGACGATTATGATGAAGGACTACGCCGAAGCGCGCGGTTATGTCCTTGCCGCGGTTTTTGGCGATAGCCCATACGACACGCACTATTATTATGTCCGCAGTGACTTCCCTGACAGCAAGCGTTTAATTGGTGAAATTTCGACCATGAAAAAATATTACTGGCCCCTCACTGGCAAGAAGTCGTTGAATTACGCAGAATATTCCGACGACAAATAAAGAATGAGCGAGTGAAAAAAAGGAGAAAATCATGTCAGAGATAACTGATTTGGCTGAGAAATTAAAAACGGAAGGCGATAAATTTATCGAAATATTTTCATCGCTGACCGCCGACCAGTGGAGCGCGGAAGTTTATACAGAAGGCGAGACATGGACAGTACGCAGCGTCTTCGCTCATTTCGTAACCTCCGAGCGCGCATTAACGCGGCTCTATGAGTCGATTCGGCAGGGCGGTGCCGGCTCGAATGATGATTTTTCCATTGACCGTTACAATGCCGCGCAACAGCAAAAAAGCAAAGACCTCGCGCCCGCTGACTTGCTCGAACAGTACAAGGAAATCCGCGCAAATTCGATTACATGGGTTTCAGGTCTGAAAGATGCGGAACTGGAAATCAAAGGTCGCCATCCGTTTTTGGGCGAGACCACCATCCGTGAAATGATTAAGATGTTGTACCTTCATAATCAACTTCACTACCGCGAC
>DZBA01000095.1 GCA_022729775.1 Anaerolinea thermophila
TGAGGTGCCAGCCGTACATGGGAAACTCCTTGAATTTAGGTGATTAGGAATTAGGGATTAGGTGGTGAGGAAGTTAAACTTCTCAACTTTCAAACCTTAAAACATTCAAACCTTAAAACATTTCACCCTCCCGCAATCGCAGAAAAAGCCGTGACCGTATCGCCCGCTTGAAGCGGCGTGTTCATGTCCACCGTCAAGCCGTTGAGGACGACCACGCTTTCATCGTTGAGGGGGATGGGGTAGCGGGAGACTGCATCATATACCGTTGTGCCTTCGGGGACATCCAACTCCACCATACCGTGTTTTGCATCAGGCGGAAGGACGGCGCGATAGTTGGCAAGCATTTTGACGTAGATGAGCATACGCGGATTCTAGCACGAAAGGGGATAAAATAATAAGTATGAAAAGACAACTCCCCTATCACGGCTCATGTTTTGTGTGCGGAAATGAAAACCCGCACAGCATTGGTTTAACCTGGTATGTGGACGAGGAAGGCGTTCTCACCTCCGCGTTCACATTGAACGAAGCGCAGCAGGGACCGCCCGGTCACGCGCACGGCGGCGCGTCTGCGGCAATCTTGGACGAAGCCATGGGCTTGGTGGTTTGGGCGGCGGGGCATAAAGTGGCGGCAGTAAATTTGGAAATCAACTATCACAAACCATTGCCATTGAACCAGCCGCTCATACTCGAAGCGCGTATCACAGAAACAAAGAAGAGAAAAATTTGCTCGACAGGCGAAATCAAACTCGCGGATGGGACAGTCTGCGTCAGCGGGCGCGGAATTTACGTGGTCGCGCCGCATTTATTCAACGATGTGTGGCTCTCTGAAACAAAATGAAAAGATTGGTATTCATCACCGCATTTTTAGTGAGCGGATGCCTGATGCGGGCAACTCCCCAGCCAACGCTGACGCCCGTCGCGCCGCAAGTCATTAGCGCGGAGGAGAATCCATACGCGCCGCAAATCGGGGATGAGAAAAAAATTCTCGCGGGCGTTATCGTTACGGCGGTGAACCTCTCTGAGCGCGTGGAGTTGAATCCCGCGCGGGTGCAGGTCAATTTTTTAGGTTCCATGCCGAGCGTGTGCAATGAATTGCGCTTGCAGGTCAACCCGCCTGATATGGAATATCGCATCGTCATCGAGGCGTACAGCCTGTCAGACCCAAATATAAATTGCGAGAATGTTTTTCAACAATTCGAGACGAATATTTTGCTGGGCGTCTATTCACCGGGCAGGTATTTTATTTGGGTCAATGATGAATATATCGGGGATTTTATTTTGTATTGAGCTGTACCGCGAAATTCATTTCGCAAAAATTTCATAACGAAACAAACTTCGTCATATATTTCCCTGTATAATACATTTATGAATTTTCTAATCACCGGAGCCGCGGGATTTCTCGGCTCGTCCCTTGCCAACCAGCTCGCCCGCGAAGGTCATCAGGTACGCGGACTTGACGACCTGTCCACCGGAAATCCGCAAGCGCTTGCGCCCGATATTCACTTTACACGCGGGGACGTGAACGACCGTCCCAAACTGTGGACGCTGCTTCAAGATGTAGATGTGGTCTACCACCTTGCCGCGCGCGTTTCAGTGCCTGAATCGATTTTATATCCGCGCGACTATAACGACATCAACGTCGGCGGCACGGTGGCATTGATGGAAGCCATGCGTGACGTGGGCGTAAAGCGCGTGGTGCTGGCGTCGTCGGGCGCAATCTATGGCGAACTTATCGAGCAGCCGCTGAAAGAAACGGTCATAGCAAATCCGCGCTCGCCTTATGCGGTTTCAAAACTCGCCGCGGAATATTATGTCCGCACCATTGGCTCATTGTGGAATATCGAGACTGTCAGTCTGAGAATCTTCAACGCATACGGTCCCGGTCAGCACTTGCCGCCCTCGAATCCGCCGGTAGCGCCGCATTATTTGAGACAAGCCTTGCGCGGCGGGACTCTGGTCGCGCACGGTGACGGTTTGCAAACCCGCGATTATATCTACGTGGACGATGTCGTCAGCGCAATGGTCGCCGCGTCCACCGCGCCGAATATCAACGGGCTGGTCATCAACATCGGTTCGGGCGTGGAAACGTCCATCAAGGATTTGATTCGGCTGGTGTTGGATATTACGGGCAGCAAAGCCAACGTGGTGTATAACTCGCAAAGTTCCGGCGGCGTCTCGCGCATGAAGGCGGATATTTCCCTCGCGCAGGAAAAATTACGGTTTACGCCTTCGATTAAGTTGGAAGATGGGTTGAGATTGACATTGAAACGGGACGCGAGATTCAAATAACAAACTTATGCTTCTTCCCCAATCTTTTTACAACCGCCCCACATTAATTGTCGCCCGTGAATTGATTGGCGCAAAGTTGATTCGGATTCTCGATGGCGAAACATTAGCGGGATATATCACCGAAACCGAAGCGTACATCGGAGAAGAGGATTTAGCCTGCCATGCAAAAGCGGGACTGACAAAACGCACCGCGCCCATGTACGGAACAGCAGGTCGCGCCTATGTCTACTTTACGTATGGCAACCATTGGATGTTGAACGCCGTCACAGAGCGCGAGGGATTCCCGTCGGCGGTTTTAATCCGCGCCATCCATCCCATCGAAGGAATCGAAATGATGATGAAGCGGCGCGGCGGGCGCGATACACTCGGTCCCGGTAAACTGACTCAGGCAATGGGAATCACCAAACGCGAAAATGAGATTGACTTGACGCGCGAAAATTCGCAATTATGGATTGAAGCGGGTGAACCCATCCCCGATGAGGGGATCAAGATTGGCGCAAGGGTGGGAATTGAAAACACGCCAGAGCCGTGGAGGTCCAAGCCCTGGCGTTTTCTTTATCGAATCAACGCTTCAAGATAAAACTCATCATATTGTTGCCAATTTCAAGGTCGGTCATATATATTCTCGGCGTTTCAGTATTCATAGACTGAACAAACGCATCATTGATTTCTGTTTGCATTCTATTCAAAATGACGGGCGGCACATCATACTTCCCCACCTGTGCGGAGATTACCTCCAAAACGGGAACGCCGTTTGCATCCAACGTAAGGTTCGCCACTGCCAACGCGGATGTGGAATCTGTATCGCCATCCACCATGCCCCACGCCAAAATTTTTCCATCGCGGAAATATACCTGCGGGTCGCGGATGGGCAATTCGGGCATGTGTTGTAAAACCAGCACAGCGATGGAAGTCGCCTGATATTCATCTATGCCAAAAGCGAAAGTCCCATTGTTTTGCATGGCTTCATCGAGTCTCGCGATGACTTCTTCACCCGCGCTTGTAGAAGGGATCACGCCAATATCCGGCATGGCAGGCGCGCCATCCATGCCGCCATTTGCCGCTTCTTTCAAAAAAGCCACAAAGGCTTCCACCGGGGAATCATATTGCAGCGGGTTAAATTTTTGCAGGTCATTGATGGAAGGCAAGTCTGGAATCATCTGCGCGAGTTGCGAATCGGGGTTGTTCTTTGCGTAGACCAGCGTGCCGCTAATCAACACCGCAAACAAAGCCAGACTCAAAAACGCCAGCCGCGTAAATAATTTGAATTGTCCCGCCAGTTCTTTGGGCGTTTCCGCCACGATGCCGCGTTTTGCGTCGTAGGTATGCCCGGGGAAATCCATCCGCACCAATTCTTTTTTCGCTTCGATGTTGTTCGGGTTGAGTTTGATGGCGCGCTCGTAACAATCTTTCTTTTGCTGCGGAGTTTCCACCACCCGCGCCATGAGCATCCACGCGTTTTCATTTTTAGGATTCTTAAGCAGGATGTCGGCTAGCTGGGTTTGCGCCGTATCGCGTTCCCCGCGCCGCATCAATTCACGAATTTGCTGTAAGGCATCGGGTTCGTTCATCTCACCGCCTTTTGAAATAACAAAGCAGGTCACGTTAAACGCGACCTGCTTGATTTTGTTCCACTTACACGCTTGGCGCTGCCACTTCTTCTGCTGGCGTTTCTGAAGCCAAACCTCTTTCCAAGATCAACTCGCCGTCATCGCCGACTTCGACCTTGACCGTATCGCCGTTGGCGAACTCACCCGCGAGAACGCGGTCAGAAAGCGGGTCTTCCACTTTTTGTTGAATCACGCGGCGCAGCGGACGCGCTCCAAACTCCGCGTCGTAGCCCAGCGCGGCAAGCGAACCCAGCGCTTCTTCGGAGGCTGTCAATTTCAGTTCGTGGTCTTTCAATCGTTCTGAAACTTTGTCTAATTCCAGCGCGACAATTTTCTGAATATCTTCCTTGTTCAACGAGCGGAAGATGACCACAGAGTCAAGGCGGTTGATGAATTCAGGGCGGAAGGCGCGTTTGAGCGATTCGCTCAACTTCTTGCGCATATCTTCGTAGGAGAGTTTTTCCTCCGTTGCTTCATCGCGCTTCAACGCAAAGCCAAGCGAAGTCTGATTCTTGATGACATCCGCGCCGATGTTCGAAGTCATGACGATAATGGCGTTGCGGAAATCCACTTTGCGTCCCTTTGCGTCGCTCAGGTGACCTTCTTCCATAATCTGCAAAAGCATATTATGAACCTCGGGGTGCGCCTTTTCGATTTCGTCGAAGACCACAATCGAATAGGGTCTGCGGCGCAAGGCTTCGGTGAGTTGTCCCGCGTCCTCGTAGCCGACATATCCGGGAGGCGCGCCGACCAAACGCGCGGCGGTGTGACGTTCCATAAACTCGGACATGTCCAATTGAATGGCGGCGTCTTCGCTGCCAAACATAAACTTGGCAAGCGTTTTTGTTAATTCGGTCTTGCCAACGCCTGTCGGTCCGAGGAACATAAACGAACCAATGGGGCGCTTCGGGTCTTTGAGCCCGGCGCGCGCGCGGCGCACTGCGCGGGAGATGGCGACAATCGCGTCTTCTTGTCCAATAATGCCCTTGCGGAGTTCATCTTCCATCTTAAGTAAACGCTGCGACTCGGCTTCAGCAAGTTGCATGAGCGGAACGCCCGTCCACATGGAGACCACTTCGGCGATGTCTTCCGCAGAGACAACAGGGCTGGTCGCGCGGTCCCAACCTGTGCGCAGACGTTCGATCTGCTGGGAGAGGTCAATCTCGCGCTCTTCCCATTCCTTAATCTCTTCGGAGTTGCTTTCCTCTTGCGCGAGCGTGCGATTCTGCCGCGCCTGTCGCAGCTGACCGAAGAGGTCTTTTGCGTACTTCGCGGCGGGGCTTTTGTACATGCGCACGCGCGAGGAGGATTCGTCAATCAGGTCAATTGCCTTGTCGGGCAAAAATCTTTCGGTGACATAGCGCGACGATAAATGCGTGGCGGCTTCTAACGCCTCATCTGAAATCACCAAATGGTGATGCTCTTCATACGCGCCGCGAATTCCCTTGAGGATTTGAATCGTCTCGTCCTCGGAGGGTTCGTCCACCTGCACCGATTGGAAGCGGCGTTCCAACGCGGCGTCGGACTCGATGTGTTTGCGATATTCGTCCAGCGTGGTCGCGCCGATGACTTGCAACTCGCCGCGAGATAACGCGGGCTTGAGAATGTTCGCCGCATCCACAGAGGAGCCAGCCGCGCCCGCGCCGACGAGCATGTGAACCTCGTCAATGAACAGGATCGCGCCCGATTGTTTCAACTCGTCAATAATGCGTTTGAGTCTTTCCTCGAATTGTCCGCGATACATCGTGCCAGCCACAAGCGAGCCGACATCGAGTTGAAGCACGCGCTTGTTCATCAACGGCGCGGGGACGTCGCCTTCGACAATGCGCTGCGCGAGTCCTTCGACGATGGCAGTTTTTCCCACGCCCGGCTCGCCGATCAACGCGGGATTATTTTTGGTGCGCCGCGCGAGAATTTGAATCACGCGCTCGATTTCCATCTGGCGACCAATGACGGGGTCGAGTTTTTTCTCTTCGGCTTTGGAGGTTAAGTCAGTTGCGAGTTGGTCTACCAGCGGCGTCTTTGGACCTTGCGCCTGCTGCCCACCCTTCGCGGGTTGCGGTCCAGCAGGGGTCGGGGAAGACGGCGCGGATTCGTTAAGCACGCGGCGCGTCTGCCTGCGGATTTGCTCCGCGGAAACGCCAAGTTTTCGCAAGGCTTCGGTTCCCGTTGATTCAATCCGCACCAACGCGAGGAGGATGTGTTCAGTACCAATATAATGATGTCCCATGCGGCGCGCTTCGTCCACTGCGTATTCGAGGACTTGCTGCGTTTCGGGCGCGAGTTCAATTCGGGTGGGGTCGAAATTCGCGGAAGCGCCCGTGATGCGCTGAATCATCTCGCGCACGCGGTCAATGGTCATGCCGAGATCGCGCAATACGCGCCCGGCGACTCCGCCATCTTCTTCCATTAAACCTAAAAGAAGGTGTTCTGTTCCAATGTTATTTTGGCGGGCGCTCTCTGCTTCCTGATGTGCAATGCTGAGTACGCGCCTTGCCCGCTGTGTAAATCTTTCCATGCCAGCCATAATTTTGTCTCCTATATCTTCATGGCATTGTACCAAAAAGCGGGGTAAGTCTGTGTTGGAAAATAGTTAGAGATTGGGAGGGGTTATCTGTCATCCCCATCCCCTTGAATTTTTCCGCGCGCCTGCCTATCGAGCAATTTGGCAAGGTTGTATTCCGCAATGTCATCGAGCGATAAGCCCAGTTCGGTGGCGGTTTGCGCCAGATACCAAAGCACATCGCCCAATTCGGCTTTGAGCGCCGCGCGCGTTTCTTCTGAAATTTCGCCGCCCTTATCGCGGAATACTTTTTTGATTTTTCCCGCGACTTCGCCCGCCTCGTTGACCAGTCCAAGCGTGGGGTAGACAACGCCGTGTCCGATGGCGGGGTATTTGGCTGTGACTCGGGATTTGGTTTGGTATTCGTTAAAGTCCATGATGGGTTTCCTGTCTTCTGAATTTAAATTGACTATACCCCAATTTTGGAAAATTGTTGACAATCTTCCCTGCCTAACATAGAATCCAAGCCATTACATCATCGTTCAAGGAGAATCATTATGCTCAAAGAATTCAAAGATTTTGTTATGCGCGGCAACGTGCTTGACCTTGCCGTTGCGGTCATCATCGGCGGCGCGTTTGGGAAGATCGTCGGCTCATTGGTCAACGACATCATCATGCCGCTGATCGGCGTGGTCATGGGCGGAGTCAGTTTTGCAGACCTGTCCTTCAATGTCGGCGAAGCGGTTGTCAAATATGGCGCGTTTATTCAAACCGTCGTGGACTTCCTCGTCATCGCCTTTGTCATCTTCATGATCGTCAGGTCGGTGAACAATATGAAGAAAGCCCCCGCTCCCGCCGCGCCTGCCGCTCCCACCACCAAAGAATGTCCCAAGTGCTTCTCGACCATTTCCATCAAAGCCACCCGCTGCCCGAACTGCACGTCGGAAATCAAGTAGACACGTAAACGGGTAAACAGGTAAACACGTACACAAGTCCCGCAGGTGTGACAGCTTGCGGGACAAATTATCTTTACTAATTACTGGTCACTGATTACTTTTTCATCCTTCATAATTCATCCTTCATTCCTTCGACTTCGCTCAGGACAAGCCTTTCCCCTATGGACTTCCTCAACATCCTCAACCCCCAACAACGTCAAGCCGTGACCGCGCCCGACGGACCTGTATTAGTCATTGCGGGACCTGGCTCTGGCAAGACGCGCGTATTGACTCAGCGCATCGCGTACCTCATCGCATCAGAGGGAGTCCGCCCGTGGCAGATTCTGGCTGTCACCTTCACCAACAAAGCCGCCAAGGAAATGGATCATCGCGTCAAAGCGATGTTGAACGATCAGGCGACCGACGGTATCATGCTCGGCACATTCCACTCCATCTGTGCGCGGATTTTGCGCCGCGAGACCGATCACCTGCCCCTGCAATCCAACTTCGTGATTTTCGATTCTGACGATCAGGAACGCATCGTCAAAACGATTATCAAAGAATTTAATTTGAACGACAAGTTATATCGCGCGTCCAGCATTCACGCCGCCATCTCACGCGCCAAGAATGAACTTATTTTCCCCGATGATTTCCCCACCACCAATTACCGCGAAGAAGTCGTCAAGCGCGTTTATATTGAATACCAGAAACGCCTCATCGCCAGCAACGCCGTAGACTTTGACGACTTACTCGTTTACACCGCGAGATTACTCGAAGAGAATCCCACCGTCCGCGAGAAATACGCGCAGCGCTTTCGTCACGTGCTCGTGGATGAATTTCAAGATACAAACCTTGCGCAGTATGCTTTGGTGAAACATCTCGCGTCACATCATAAAAACATCTTCTGCGTGGGTGATCCCGACCAATGTTTCCCTGCTGGGACAAAAATCCAAACTCCGCGCGGGCAGAAGAAAATTGAAACGCTCAAAAAAGGTGATGAAATCATCGCCGCCAGCGGACGCGGTTCGACGATGGTTTCATCAGTTGCCCACATTGGCAAGCGAGCCTTCACAGGTGATTTGATCAAGGTCGAGACCCGCAGCGGACAAATCATCAAGTCCACGCCAAACCACATTATCTTTACAAGGTTGGGCATGAATCCTGGCTTGCATTATGTTTACTTGATGTATCGCAAAGATAAGGGCTATCGCGTCGGAATTGCTTCCCATGCTCGCAGTGATGGGACTGAACTAAAGGTCGGATTGCAAGTGCGCAGCAATCAGGAAAACGCCACCAAAATGTGGGTGCTGAAAGTTTGCAATGACAGAAATGAAGCCCATTATTGGGAAGCCTATTATTCAACTTCCTATGGCATTCCTACAACAGTCTTCCATGTGCGTGGACGAAGAATGCGCATGTCGCAGGAATATATTGATAGATTATTTAGCGAAATAGATACAGACACAAACGCGAATCAGTTGCTAACTGATTTGGGCATGGATATTCAATATCCGCATTACATTCCGCAGGGAACTTTCCGCAATATCGTAAGTTTGAGATACTTTGGCGATGGGCGAATCACTAAAGAATCGCCATGGCACGCGCACCGCGTGGATTTGTGGAGCGTTGACCTCAACCTTGCCAAACAACTTAAATTGTTTGGCTATAATCCGCGCTTTAAAAACAAACAGAATTGGCGCGTCAGCGTGAATCGCTTGCAATATGATGATATTCAGGAAGTCGCGCAAAAGTTGAGCGCAGCTGCTGATGACGCAGAAATTGTGGTCGGCGCCTTCCTCGTGGATAAAGGCAAGTCCCCGCTTGCGCCGCGCTTCAATCTTATGCCTGCCAGTCACCTGCATCCATCCATGATTATCGCCATTGAAAAAGATGGGCAAATCATCGAAGATGAAATTACTGAGGTTTCCCGTGAGCCATATCAGGGAACGGTTTACGATTTGGAAGTTGAGAATCTTCATAACTATGTAGCCAATGGTGTGGTCGTTCATAATTCTATTTATGCGTGGCGCGGCGCGGACTATAGAAACGTCCAGCGTTTTGAACAGGATTTCCCCGACGCGCAAGTCGTCCTGCTCGAAGAGAATTATCGCTCCCGCCAAAATATTCTCGACGCGGCAATGGGTGTGATTGACCGCGCACAGAATCGCCGCAAGAAAAAATTATTCAGTGACCGCGGCGCGGGCGACAAGATCACTTTCTTTGAAGCCTACAACGATTACGACGAAGCCGAGTTCATCATCACCACCATCGCGGAACTGGTCGCAACGCAGCAATTTCCGCTGGGCGAATGTGCCGTGATGTATCGCACCAACGCCATGTCGCGTCTCATTGAAGAAGCGTTCTTGCAGGCGCGGCTTCCGCATAAACTTGTCGGCGCGCAGCGATTCTATGGTCGCCGTGAAGTGAAGGATGTTGTCGCGTTTTTGCGCCTTGTGCATAACCCCGCCGATGAAGCCGCGCTCAGCCGCGTCATCAATCTTCCGCCGCGCGGAATCGGGGAGAAGACTCTCGTCACATTGCATGTCATCGCGGGACAAAACAACATGTCGCCCGGTGAGTTGCTGCTCGACCTTTCGCGCGGCGCGGATTCTCCGCACTACAAATCGTTCACAGGTCGCGCCGCCCTTCCGCTCGCCGATTTTGGCGGCATGTTCGCCGATTGGCTCGCGTTATCTGCGACCTACACCATTGCCGAACTTTTCGACAAAATCTTAAAAGACGTCAACTACAAAGACTTCATTGCCGAAGATGATTCGGATGAAAGCAAAGACCGCTGGGACAACGTGCAAGAGTTGCGCCGCCTCGCCGAAGAATATTCCACGCGCACGATGAATGAATTTCTCGAACACATCGCGCTCGTCGCCGATCAGGACACCATCACCGATGGCGACGCGGTCACGCTGCTCACGCTCCACGCCGCGAAAGGACTTGAATTTGGCGTGGTCTTCATCGTCGGTCTCGATGACGGCATCATTCCGCACAGCCGCTCTTTTGATGACCCAGCGCAAATGGAAGAAGAACGCCGCCTCTTTTATGTTGGCATCACACGCGCAAAAGATAAATTGTATTTATTAAGAGCCAACCAACGCGGCGGAAGAATGATGTCCGATGAAATGTACCCGTCCCGATTTTTAGACGACGTACCCGCGACTCTCCTCGCTGGAAAATCGCGGACAGGACGCAAGTCGAGTTTTTCCTCCTCCCGAAGTTCATCCTCATCTTCGAGTTGGACTCTGCCGCCGCCAAGCAAACCCAAGTCCGCGCCAATTTTGGAATGCAAATTCAAATCAGGTG
>DZBA01000096.1:0-2984 GCA_022729775.1 Anaerolinea thermophila
TGGCGGATTTTTTGCGTTACACGCCGCCGAGGGAAAAGACTCAATTTTCGATGTGAAGGGTATAATCCGTGCGATTTCAAATCTGGAGATAACAATATGCCGAAAACCCAAAATACAGCCGTTATGAAATGGCTCTTTGTCTTTGCCTTCGTTGTGGCGTTCCTCGTCGTCTTTGGGGGATTTGTTCGCCTGACGCGCTCCGGGCTTTCCATCGTTGAATGGAATCCCATCAGCGGCATCCTCCCGCCCATCGGTCAGCAAGCGTGGGAAGAGGAGTTTGCCAAATATCAACTCACGCCCGAATACCTGAAAGTAAATATAGGTATGACGTTGGGTGAATATAAATTCATCTTCTATCTCGAATGGATTCACCGCCTGATAGCGCGTCTCGCGGGGTTGTTCTATGCCTTCCCTGTTTTCTACTTCCTGTATAAAAAAGCGATTCCCTTCAAGGAATTTGGCGTGTACTTTGTGATGGGAATGTTGTTCATCGGGCAGGCGTTTATGGGCTGGTACATGGTCTACAGCGGATTAATTGACCACCCCGAAGTCAGCCACTTCCGCTTGACGCTGCACCTGCTGCTGGCGTTATCGCTCTTTGCGCTTGCGCTGTGGACTGCGCTTGGGCATAAGTACGGATTCCACGATGCGGAGAAAAAAGCCGCGTGGTCGTCGGCTGCGAAACTTTCCGCATTCTCGACGGTGTTGCTGTTAATTCAAATTTCCTATGGCGGGCTGACGGCGGGACTCAAAGCGGGTCATGTTTCAAGCACCTGGCCCCTCATGCTTGGAAAATGGCTTCCGCCCAATCTTTTCAATTCATGGATCAACCTTTTCGAGACGCCGCACACCGTTGTTTACATCCATCGTTGGTTTGCGTGGGTGGGCTTGATCGCCGTGCCTTACGTGTACTATCTTGTCAAAAAGCAGAATTATCCAGCGGATATTCAAAAAGGTTTGCAGGGGTTGATTGGCGTTGTCGCGCTGCAAATTACGCTTGGCGTGCTGACCGTTTGGCTGCACGTCAACATCGTCATCGCGTTGATTCATCAAGCCAATGCCATTGTGCTGTTTGGCTTGGCAATCTATTTCATTCACAGGTTTAGGGCGTTGGACGAGAAAAACACATAAAAAAACGTCCCGAAGGTTAAGAGCCTTCGGGACGTTTTTTATCTTGGATTGATTCCTTCCATCTCCGCATAAAATGCTTGGATGTTTTTCATATCCGTTTCCATATCATCGGTGAGATTGAATATTTCACCCACGCCAACGACTTTTCTTTTCCCATCCACAAACCCAAGCACAATGGGAATATCCGCGCCTTTGGCGATGTGATAAAAGCCGCTCTTCCATTTGTTGACCTGATCGCGCGTTCCTTCGGGGGCAATGGCAAGGTTGATTTCATCCGTGTCCTGGACGACCTTTATCATTTGCTCCACCATCCCCGTAGACTTGGACCTGTCCACTGGAATGCCGCCGCACCAGTAAAAGAAGAATCCAAACGGCGAGCGGAAAAGTTCCGCTTTGCCCATGAATTGTAATTTGGAGCGCAGGCACAATCCCAGCGCGAGCATGAGCATAAAATCCCAATTGGAGGTGTGCGGCGCGCCGATCCAAATGTATTTTGGATGGTCAGGCACTTGACCTACCACACGCCAGCCAATCATGCGCAGAATTAATTGCGAGACGAATCTTAACAAGGGGGTGAGAAGCGGCGTGCTGAAGATGGTCATTTTCATATTATTTCTTGTTTCCTATGGAAGTAAATTCAGCGCGTTTTGCGCCTGGTCTTCAAAAAAATTCGGGTTGATATTACTCGCTTTTTTCCATGCTTTGCGCGCGCCGTCATTATCCCCATTGCGATATAAACCATATCCATACCATAACCACGCTTCTTCAGACATATCGGTCACGCCGCGCGCATAGTCGGTGAGCGCAAGCAGGTCATCGTTGCGGTTGGCGTGGAAGTATGCGAGGAAGGGACCAAATTGGTAGCGGAACATCCGCAGCGGAAGCCCCAGCGCGCGGGCTTTGTCATACGCGCGCGCGGATTCTTCATACATATCAAAATACACCAGATTACTGCCGAGGTTGAACCAAGCAAAGGCATCGGTTGGATTTATTTCTGTCGCGGCTTGGGATGCTTTTAGCGCGTTTTGACGGTTGGCGTCCGCGTCCCAATTTTCGGCAAGCAGAGACTTCATCTCATCTTCAGATTGTGGAAAGTAAAGTACGAGATATAAATTATTGAAGGGATGCCAGTCTTCGGCGAGCTGCGTGTAGGAAATTTTCAAATCCGCGCCGTGATAAGAATCCTGAATGGTAAATTCTTGCGCCGCGTCATCATAGCCGGTGAGCAAAAGATAATGCGCCGCCCACAAATCGTCCGTGGGACCGAGCGCGTCATTTGGGTCGAGCGAGGTGAATGTTTCCACCATCACGGGATAATTTGCCGCGATGAGTCGTTTGAGCGTTTCAATGTTCCCGCCCACGCGATATTCCATGTTGAGCCAGCCCGCCTGCGTGCGGACGTAATAACGCAATTCCTCCGGGTTGACATTGCGATCCCCGACAACTGGTTTGAGTAAATCCGAAATATCTTTTTGGTTTCCTTCCCAGCCGTAGAGATGCAGCGCCATCGAGAGCGTTGCCGGTCCGCAGTTGTTGGGCGTTTGCTTCTCGAAGGCAGGCGATTTGATGAACGCTTGCGCGGGCAGCGGGGGAAGGGTTGCGGTGGGCGTGATGGACGGCGTAAGCGCAACAGGAGTAAGCGTTGCGGTAGGCGCGGATGTGGGCGTAACAGGCTTGGGCGTAAACGGCAGCGCGGTCGGAACAGGTCCAATTGGATTAATAGTGTTCTTGAAATAGATGGCAAATTTTTCAACGCGCCAATTCACCGCTGATTTTATAACTGGAATTTGATAGATAAAAAATACCAGCAGGAGAAACCCCGCCAGCGCAAGTAGAATGTATCGAAATTTTTT
>DZBA01000096.1:3084-10606 GCA_022729775.1 Anaerolinea thermophila
TAGGTCACGCTCCAAGCGTGACTTTAAATATAAAGAGGTCAACATGCCTGATTTATTGACCGATGAGGAAAAGCGGTTTCTTTTGCGTCTTGCCCGTGAATCCATCGAACATGCCGTGCGCGGAAAAAAACTTTCGCCGCTAAATCAAGAATCCCTCACGCCGCATTTGAGCGAAAACGGCGCGAGTTTTGTCACCTTGACCATTAACGGTCAGCTGCGCGGATGCATCGGCGCGTTGGAAGCATACCAGCCGCTTGTGGACGATGTCCGCGAACATGCGGTTGCCGCCGCGTTGCAAGACCCGCGCTTTCCGCAGCTGGACGAATCCGAGTTGAAGCAGATTCACATCGAGGTTTCGAGGCTGACCGCGCCGCTTCCGCTGCTGTACTCCTCGCCCGAAGATTTGCTCGCGCGGCTGAATCCGCATGTGGACGGAGTCATCCTGCGCGATGGTTTTCGCCGCGCGACTTTTCTTCCGCAAGTGTGGGAGCAGCTCCCCGACGCGGAGGGTTTTCTCAGTCACCTGTGCGCGAAGATGGGCGCGCGCGCGAATCTTTGGCGGGATACAAAATTGCAAGTTCATGTATATCAGGTCGAAGAATTTCATGAAATGAATTAAAATGATGAAACTATGACAGAGGAATTTGGACAGGAACAGGAACAAGAGCGCCCCGAAGACACCATGTTTCAGGACGCGGTGGCGGCTTTGCGAAAAGGGGATAAGGCGCGCGCCAAAGATTTGTTGATGCTTTTGCTCAAAGCCGACCAAGGCAACCCAACCTATTGGATTTGGTTGAGCGCGGCTATGGAAAGCCAAAAAGAACGCATCTATTGTCTGCAAACCGCGCTGCGCTTTGACCCGGAAAATGCGACGGCGAAACGCGGCTTGATTCTGCTTGGCGCGTTGAAAGCGGATGAAACCGTGCAGCCTTTTCTGGTCAATCGTCCGCGCGCATGGGAGCAGAAACTTTTGCTGGCGAACGAAAAGCCGCGCGAAAAAGGCTTGAAGGCGTTAGTGAAAAGTCCCGTCTTGCGGTTGGCTGGCATTGGCGGAATCATTGCCGCGTTGTTTGCTGTGGTCATGTTTGGTTTTGTGCTTCCGCGCCGCACGACAGTTGTCGCAACCAGAACCAATACGCCCGGTCCCTCACCGACATTCACCACCACCCCGACGGTCTTCGGCGCAACTGCCGTACCCACGCAGCGCGTCGCCATTGGTCCCACGCCGTTGTGGATGATGTTGCCGGAAACATACACGCCGACAGCGGTTTATGTAAACACGCCGCGCGCGGGACAATCGAAAGACCAATATCGCATGGCAGAGGCGGCATACAAGCAGGGCGATTGGGATGCCTATATTTCCAGTATGCAGCTGATTATTCCGCTCGAACCCAAAGCCGCGGATATTTATTACCTGATTGGCGAAGCGTACCGCTTCAAAGGCGATACGCGCAGCGCGATTAAATCCTATAACGAAGCGTTGAAAATCGAGCCTGATTTTGGCGCGCCGTATCTTGGTTTGGCGCGCGCGCGCATGATGGACGACCCCAAGGCGGATATCGAATTCCTGTTCGATGAAGCCATCAAGCGCGACCCGAAGTTTGGCGAAATTTATCTGGAACGCGCGCGCTATTACCTGCTCAACAAAAAAGCAGAAGACGCGCTCGATGACCTTGAACGCGCGGATGAGCTCCTGCCCAATTCTCCCGATGTGTACCTTGCATACGCAAACGCTTACCTTTTGCTGGATGATAAAGAAGAGGCGTTGAAAGCCGCAGAAAAAGCATACGCGCTGGATATTACATCCGTGCAGGTGTATAAGATTTTAGGCGAGCTGTATATCGAAAGCGGGGATTATCAACGAGCGATTGACGCGCTGACGGTGTCGGTCACATACGAGACGGAAAACGCGCAATCCTTTGCGCTGTTGGGACGCGCATATTATGAAGTGAAAGAGTACGAAGCCGCGCTGGATAATCTCAACCGCGCGCAAAAAATCAACCGCGCCAGTTTGCGTAAGTTCTACGTGTATCGCGGACTTGCCAACCTGGAATTGGATAACATTGACCAGGCGGTGGACGACCTTGAACTAGCTGTCGGTGTGGACGAGCGCAATTTCAACGTCCAGCTTGGTTTGGCGCGCGCGTATTATATGCAGGAGAAATTCGGCACCGCCTTCCAGAAGATAGAAGTCGTCAGGTCTCTGGCGAAGTCAGATGAGGAAAAGATGTGGGCGCTTTATTGGCGCGCGTTGATTCAAGAAAAGCGCGACCAGCGCAAGGATGCGGCGAAGGATTGGCAGGCGTTATTGGCAATGGACAAGGACGTTGTATCCAAAGAAATGCGTGAGGAAGCGCAGCAGCATTTGATTGCCATGAGTACTTCGACGCCGACGCCAAAACCTGGTGCAAAGACTCCCACGCCGAAAGCAAAGACGGCGACGCCTACGCCCAAAGTCGGAACGTCCACGCCAAAGCCCGGCGCGGTGACTGTCACTCCCACGCGGACGCCTACGCCGACAAAGGTGAAATAAGAGATAACAAAAAAAGAGAACTCGTTGAGAGGTCTCTTTTTTTGTTGTTGGTTCTCTTATAACAAATCGGAAAGCACAGAAACAAACCTGTTATTTTGGCTTTTCCAAAAACACCTGTATCAACGCAATCGAATCAACTTTTTCGTCCCCGCTCAAAAACTCCGCGCGGATGCGGGCGCGCGTTTTTTGAAATTCATTCTCCAGCCGTTCTAATACGGTCAGGTCTGCTTTTTCGAAATAGGTCTCGAATATTTTTTTATAGTCATGGAAGCGAAAACGATTCAAGTTGCTGGTGGGGTTTAGGAAATTCTTCCATATCGTTTTGGAAAAACTTAACATCTCAAACGGGTATTTGAAATAATGGTCGCGCAGGTCAACGAAGTGGAGTTGCGCCCCTTGCGGCGCGGTCAACTTTGCAAGGGCGCGGGTGATTCCATCCACGTCATCGAGATGCTCGTAGACCGATGTGCTGAGGACATAATCCACTTGCGTAATTTGTTTTTGAATTGCATCCGCGCGGATGTCGCCGTGCAGCAGGGTGATGAATTCTGCGCGCGGTTTTACTTCGCCGCCTTCGAGGGTGAGATAATCCGTGTAGGTGGGGAGCAGCTCGCTGTTGCGCTCTTCATCCAGCAGCACAAAATGGTCACAGAGGACAACGTGCGCCGCGCCGCGCCGCAGCAACTCCGCGCCGACAGCGAAACGTCCGCCATATCCAAAGACAAGCACGCGGCTGCCCTGGATGGATTTCCCATACGCGGATAGTCCGCGCGTATATTGTTCCACTGCGGCGGCTGGGTCGCTGGATTCAAGTCCAGGGCGGATAATCCACCTGCGCTTCAACAAAAAACGCGCCAGCGCTTCAGGCATGAAGTGGCGGACAAGACGGAGGGTAAGGTATTTTATATTCATAATTTCCTAACTTGTATAAGCTGACCTGCGGCAAAAAGGCTTTAACACAAAGGTCTCAAAGGTCACGAAGGAGAAAACTTGGATTTCCTTTGTGTACTTCGTGACCTTCGTGTTGAGGCATTCTTGTGTAATTTAACTTGTAAGATACTATGGCAATAAACTGGAACAATCATCAGGCACATCTTTGGGGACAAGCAGCTGCACACCGGCTTCTTTTAAGGTTGTCCTTTCTTCATAGTAACAAAGGACGGGAATGGACACATATTTTACCCAGGCGTTATTTTCTTCGCCGAATTGGCGCGCGGTGTCTTCATCTGGGATGCGCAGCGGCTCACTGACAATCAACGCAAACCTTCGCGCTGCAAGGTCTTGGTAGAAATTTGCAAAGTACGCGGAGTTGGAACTCATGCCTTCATTCATCAAGACCTTTTTTTCGTATTCAGGAATCAAAGGCAGGTCTGTGACGTATCCAAAGGTCAACAACTGACGCTGGTCAATGAAGAGAACGTCGCCTTTGCGTTTTGCGAGCGCGACTTCTCCGCGAATGGTTTCGAGCGCGATATTGACGGTCTCATGCGTTGGGCGCATGTCGAACATTTTCGGGTCGCGGGTTCCGGTCAAGATGGAGATGCGCGGAATCTCTTCGCCCATATCGTAGGGATACATCTCGCGCAGGGCGGATAAAGCGGGCAGGGTGAAAAATAAAACGAGCGTGATTTTGAGCGCGTAAGGAATTGCGTCGCTATTTTTTATCATCCAATCTCGTCCGCCGTTGTGCCATGCGAGCATTCCCAGCAGCACAAGGCTGATGAGAAACATATCGAGGTTGTGCAGGTCTCCGCCGCCGCCGATTTTGGCGCTTGCGATTAAGCCAATGACGAGAAATACAAGCAAGGGCAGCAGCATGGCAAGTTTTTGCAGGCGGGTGACTTGCCAAATCTTTTTTGCAAGGAGATACGCAAGAATGATCACCAGCGGACTAATGGCGATGAGCAATGAAATCAAGATGCCGTTTTTATATGTCGAATTGGGCAGCAGGCGATACCATAACAAAGGCTGGCGGCTGATGATGCTCGACATTATTTCAAATAAACTTAGGCTGCCCGCGCTTGCCGCTGCTTCGCTTTGGACGATTGGGCTGGCTGCTTGAATTGTATTAAATAAAGGCAAAATATATTGTGGAAGTAAAAAACCGCCAAAAATTCCAACCGCGCCGAGGATGATCGAGCGCGCCCATATTGTCTTTGCGCTTTTCTTATCGGCAAAAGACGCGCCGATAAACTCCAGCATGACAATCCAGATGGCGGGCGCAAACATCCACGTGGTGCGGCTGGTCTCGGCGAAGTATCCCGCGCCAACTATAAGTGGAATGGCAGCCCATAAAGACATACGCCATGCAAGGAAAGTCGCCGCCGCGCTTAATACCAGCGGCGGATGAATGGGACCTTGCTTCAAGAACATAAAGACCCACAAAGTCCCAAGCAGCCATGTCGCTTTGTCTTTGATCGAAGCGCGGAAAGCTGCCAAGCCGAGCAAAATATAGGGCAGGACAAAGGTCAGCGCGACCCAAAATCTTTCAACGCCAATGGTAACGCCGGGGATGAGAAATGGCAGCCCGCCGACCAATTGCCGTCCGATGTCAAGCAAGACCGGGATATTTTTGTCTTCCGGGTACAGGTACAATTCCCTGCCAAATAAAATCGAATAATCCCATAGGCGATTTCCCTCTGACCAGCCCAGTGAAAACGGGTAACTGGTCACCTCTATAAATTCAACCGCGAGGATAAACGCGCTGGAAGTCAGTAAAAACGCAACAAGGAACTGCGCCCAGCCAAGCAGCGCTTCGCCTTTGGTGATGATTGCGCCAAAAAGAAGCGCGGTTAAAACCCAAATTGCGGGGCGCATATACGCGCCCAAAAAGATAACCCCACCCAGTGTGTATTGCAGGAAGTAAATCGGAAAAATAAGAACGAGAACCGCAACCAGCCAGCGGACAAGTCCCATGTGTTCACGAATGAAAATAAATTTTTCAGATAAATTGTCCAACGCGCCAGGCTTCCATGCTGTGAGCGCCATCCCTGCCAGCAAGGTTAGGCAAAACAAGGCGAACATGAAAAAAATGGCAAACCAGACGGGCGAGAATTTCCCCAGCCATTTTCCCGTTCCCCAGGCGATATGATACAGTTCAACGCACGCGCCAAACAGAATCCACGCTGTGACGAGGCGCGGAAATATGGTTTCGATTGATTTGATTACAGAGCGATTCATCTAATGTAATTAACCTTTTATTTTATGGAAAAAACCTGTGGCGATTTTCGGCAAATTCTTCTATGGCTTTTTCGTAATCGTCATGCCTGCCGATATCCAACCAGTACCCGTCAAAATTATACACGTTGACTTTTTGTCCTTCGGCAAGCAGTTTCTTGATCAGGTCGGGCAGGTCGAGATACTGTCCGCGCGGAATGTAATTTAGAATGGCAGGCTCGAAAATATAAATCCCCATGCTCACAGAATAATGATAGACCGGCTTTTCGATGTAATTGGATATCCAATTATCTTCGGTCAATTCGATAACCCCAAAATCAATTTTGGCGTCGCGTTTGTGACAGGCAATGGTAGCAAGCGCGCCGCGCTCGCGGTGATATTGCAGCATGGCTTTGTAGTCAATGCTGGTCAACAGGTCGCCGTTCATCATAAAAAAAGTTTCGTTCAGGTCGGGAATCAGCGTAAGCGGACCCGCCGTGCCGAGCGGCTGCTCCTCGCGCGAGTAATTAATTTTTGAATTGAATTTGCTGCCATCTCCACAATACGCCATGAGCAACTCTGCAAGATAGCCGACTGCCAGCGTCAGGTCGTGGATGCCGTAATGCGCCAGCTGTCGAATCACGACTTCGATGATGGACATATCCCCAATGGGCATTAATGGTTTTGGCAGAATGGTTGTATATGGGGCAAGGCGGGCGCCTTTGCCTCCAGCAAGAATAATAGCGCGCATAAATTCCTTAAACTGTATATTGGTCAGGGCGGTAAAAATCAAGATGGGCTGAAATCCATTCGATGGTTTGGCGCAAACCGTCATCGAGCGTTGTGCGCGGTTTCCATCCAATCATTTGCTCAGCCTTTTTGTTGGACGCCCATAATTTTAACACCTCGCTCTTTTGCGGGCGGATGCGCTGCGCGTCTGTGATAATTTTGGGGCGCTTGCCGATGATGTTGAATATTTTTTCCACAAGGTCGCCAATGCGGATGGTATCGTCATTGCCGAGGTTGATTTCCTGACCTGTGACATTGTCCGCTTCTGCAACGCGCATGAACCCGTCCACTGTGTCCGCAACGAAGGTGAAGTCTCGCATGGGGTCGAGGCTGCCAAGTTTGATCTCATCGCGGGTGAGCGTCTGCGTGATGATGGTTGGAATCACCGCGCGCGCCGATTGTCGCGGACCATACGTGTTGAACGGGCGCAGCGTCGTCACTGGAACATTGAAGGAACGAAAAAAACTTTCCGCGATTTTATCCGCGCCAATCTTGCTGGCAGAATAAGGCGATTGCCCTTGAAGCGGATGCGCCTCATCTATGGGCGTGTATTGCGCTGTGCCATACACTTCGCTGGTGGAGGTGTGTATCACGCGCCGCGATTCGAATTCACGCGCGGCAGTCAGGATGTTCAAAGTTCCCATCACATTCGTTTCGATGACTTCGCGTGGATGAAGGTATGAGTAGGGGATGGCGATCAGCGCGCCGAGATGGAAAACCGTGTCCGCGCCTTTGACCGCGCCGCGAATCGCTTCCGCGTCCCGCAGGTCTCCGCGAATCAATTCGATTTGTGCGAATATGTCCGGCGGCAGCAGGCGCAGCATCCCAACGTCGTTGCGCGAGTTGTATCTGATAAATGCGCGGACTTTCGCGCCTTCGCGCGCCAGTCGTTCTGTCAAATGGCTGGCGATAAATCCCCCCGCGCCGGTGACGAGGACTTGTTTGTTTTTCCAATACATGATGGGGCTTCCTGTTTGCGAGAATCACTTACACGGTCATTATATCCGAAGAAAATTTAATCTTTTCCCCTTGTTTGCGCGTCAT
>DZBA01000097.1 GCA_022729775.1 Anaerolinea thermophila
GCATCCCATAAACTTAATTGACGAACCGGCGCGCCGAGTCCGCTGACGCCCACGCCGATCAACCTCACGGGCTGATTCTGCGTCCGCGCTTCGCGCATGAGTTTCATCGCGGTTTTGAATATTTCGTCATCGTTGTCTGTGGATGTGGGCAAAGTGGTCTGTCTTGTCAACGTGGTGAAATCAGACCAGCGGATTTTTATCTTGACGGTTTTGCCAGCCAGATCGTTTTTGCGAAGTTGACGCCCCACTTCTTTGGATTGTTCGCGCAATGTTTTTTCGAGCGTCTTTTCGTCGCGCACATCCACGCTGAAGGTGTTTTCCTGACTGACGGATTTTGTCTCATATTCGGTTGTGACGGGACGGTTGTCAATGCCTTGCGCGTGACTCCACAAGTCCCGCCCGTTTTCGCCGAATAAATCAATCAAATCTTTTTGCTTCCACGCGGCAATGTCGCCGATGGTATGAATCCCCAACTCGGACAAGCGCGCATAGGTTTTCGGTCCCACGCCCCAGAGCATGTCCGCTGGCAGCGGCGCAAGGAATCTGGCTTCTTCTCCAAACGGGACAACGGTCAAACCGAACGGCGGCTCGGTTTTCTTCCCGCTTGATTTTTTCCCGACCTCGGTGGCGATTTTTGCAACCAGTTTATTCGACGCGATGCCAACGGAACTCGACAGCTGCAAGTCATTTTTAATCGCCGATTGCAAACCGCGCGCAATTTCAATCGGCGGTTCGCGCATGTCGCTAATATCGAGAAAGGCTTCGTCAATGGAAATTTGTTCGACCAGCGCGGTCACTTGATGAAGTTTATCCATCACCTGCTGCGAGACTTCGCCATATAGATGATGACGCGCGGGGACGATGATCAAATTCGCGCATAATCTCACCGCGCGCGACATCGGCATCGCGGAGCGGACTCCCACTGCGCGCGCCGCATAAGAACAGGACGCGACCACGCCGCGCTCGTTCGGCTTTCCTCCCACCGCAAATGGCTTTCCGCGCAGCGCGGGGTTTTGCGTCTCTTCAACGGAACAGAAGAAAGCATCCAAGTCCAAATGCAGAATCACGCGCGCCATATTCGATTATCGTTTGCGGCGGCGGTACGCGGCGGCGAGTCCGCCTGTGGAGGTTTCGCGGTAGAGCGAAGGCAGCGCGTGTCCCGTCTCGCGCATGACCGCGACCACTTCATCATACGAGATGCGATGCTCGCCATCTGTGAACAGCGCGTAATCGGCGCACGCCAATGCCTGCGCTGCGGCGAATGCGTTGCGTTCGATACATGGGATTTGTACCAAGCCCGCGACCGGGTCACACGTCAAGCCGAGGTTGTGTTCCAGCCCCATTTCCGCGGCGTATTCGATTTGGCGCGCCGTGCCACCCAGCAGTTGAGCGGCTGCGCCCGCCGCCATCGCGCACGCGACTCCCACCTCGCCTTGGCAGCCCACTTCCGCGCCGGAGATGGACGCGTTATGTTTCGCAAGATTGCCGATCAATCCCGCTGTGGCAAGCGCGCGCAGTATTGCGTCATCTGAGCAGTTCACTGTCTCTTGAAGATATTTCAAAACGGCGGGCAAAATTCCGCATGAGCCGCAAGTGGGCGCGGTGACAATTTCTCCGCCTGACGCGTTTTCTTCCGAGACGGCGAGCGCGTACGCCGAGACCAATCCCGCGCGCTGCAATAACGCGCCCGAAAGATTCGCCTTGCGATGAAACGCCCACGATTTGCGCGCCAGTCCCAGACCGCCGGGCAGGACTCCCTCTGCGCGCAGTCCGCGCCCAATGGCGGATTTCATCACGTCCCAGATGTTTTGCAAAAAGCCCCAAACCTCCGCGCCTTCGCACGTCTCGACATATTCCCACATGGATTGACCGCTGCGCTGGGAGTGTTCCAAAATTTCGCGCATGGAATTCATGGCATAGATTTGTGTTGGGGGAGGGCTTTGCGTATCGCGCAGCGCGCCGCCGCCCACGCTGTACACTTCCCACCGCGCAATGGTTCGCCCATCCGCCGACAACGACCTGAACTTCATCCCATTTGGGTGCATGGGCAGGTACTTTTCCGGCTTCCAGACAATCTCCAGCGTGTTGGATTTGAACACGCTTTTGATGGCGGCATCTGTTAAATGTCCGCGACCCGTAGCGGCGAGGCTTCCGTATAACGTCACGCTATATGAAGCCGCCAGCGGATTCTGCGCGAGGAAAATTTCTGCCGCGCGGCGCGGCGCCATCGTGTGACTGCTGGAGGGACCGACTCCGATCCTGAAAAGTTCTTTGATAGATTCCATAGTATGTAAAGGGTTTTACAATCTTTCTTCGTGGCTTTCGCATTGAAGACTTTTAGGTTCAAGAAAGTCTTTTACCACAGAGTATTCATGAAAGGGTTTCACCTCGAAGGGATGAAAAACGTAGGTCACGTTTGTAACGTGACGGTTACTCCCGCGAGAGCGTCATGCTGCTTCAAGCGTTTGAACCACAGAGACACTGAGGCACGGAGATTTTTAAACCTCGGTGTCTCTGTGCCTCAGTGGTTTGCTCTTGGTTTTTGACGTGAGTTGCCTTTTTCATATAAGACGATGAGAAATACCAATTAAAAAACTCCGTGACTTCGTGGTTTGACCTTTTTTTACTCCGGGATGCGCTTTGCGAGCGTTGACCATAAGTTGACGCCGGGCTTTGTCTGCGTTTTAGATTGCTCGACCAGCAGGTCTTTCAAGTCGTTCCAGATGTTCACATTGCTTGCGGATGTTTCGTGAGAGAGGGCGCTCAACCTGTCCCAGAGGTTATCGCTTAACGTCAAGCCTGCTTTGCGTTTGATGTTTGCTTCATATAATTCCGTATTTTCCACGCGCAATAATTTTCGACTGCGCAGCAGGTCATCGAACGATTTTACAAACTCATCTTCTGTCAGCGGATGTTCGCGCGAGGGGCGCATCAACTCGATTTGTAAATCATCGTATGCGATTTGCTTCCGTCCGCGCAGCATGGCTTGCATAATCTGGCGCTGGTGAATGGGAAGTTCTTGCAGCATGTCCGCGAGGCTGAACTCTTTGCTTTCGACGACTTCTTCTTCAACAGGCTTGACAGTTGCCGATTCGAGCCGCGTCCACACAGAGGCATCTTCGCTGGGGAAGATGCTCCGCAAGTACAGCATGGGATAAACGCCAATGCGATTCCGCAGTGAAGCCATTTCTTCTTGCAGCGCGGAGATTTGTTTTTGCATATCACCCTGCGTTTTATCGTCTGATAACAGCTGCGAGGTCTTGCGCAGAATTCCCAACTGCGCCTGCACCACCAACAGCCTTCCAATCAATGTGGCTTTTTGTTTTCCAAAACGTTCCACGATGGGAGTCAATAAAACGCTTGCTTCTGCCAGCCTCAAGACCATGCGGGATTCGCCCTGCGTGACTTGGTCAGCGATGCCGAGCATTTCATCAATCCATCCGCGCTCTTCTTTTAATCCGCGCTGAATCATGTACAGGATAAATGCCGCGCCGCTGAACCCGAATGTGATGGCATAGGTGTAGACCAGCCAGCGTTCCCCGCCGATGCGCGAGACCATGTTGTTAAATCCGCTGTGCGCGGCGATGGCAATCAACATGCCGCTGACAAAGAAAAGCGCGCGGCGCGTGACGTCCTTTTGAAAGCGTCCCAATCCCAATGTAACGCCGATGATGGAACTGGCTGTGGCGTGTACTAAATTGGTGGAAAGGGTGCGCCCGGCGGCAATCGAAAGCGCGCTCGACGCGGTGTTGGTGATGTAACCAAAGTTTTCGACGACGGCGAAGCCAATGCCGATGGCGAAGCCATAAATTGCGCCGTCTACAAAATAGTGGAAGGAGCGTCTCCGCACCAAATAGACCAGCAGCGCGGCTTTGATGAATTCTTCTGTGATGGGGGCAACATAACGGATGATATTTTGGCGGTTGATGTGGGCTTCTATCATGAGTAGGGTGTTTGCTTGCGCAGCCAGATAGAAGCTGATAATTCCCCAGCCGAAACTTAGAATGACAATTCCAATCTGGCTGGTGGAATATAAGTTGCGCGTGTAAATAATTCCAAGACAGATGAGCGGGATGGCGGTGGCAATTAGGAAAGCAATGTATGTTTGCATAATATTATATAAAGATTATAGTGCAAGCGGCAAAATTGGACAAAAGAAAAAACTCCCGCCGAATGTATCATCGGCGGGAGCGGCATCTTCGATTTTGAAAAAATCTATTGCGGAGCGCCCAGACTCATAGCCCAATAGGAATACCATGAATTCTTGGTGTCGTTGGGATTGTAGACATATCCAATACCGATTTCGGTGAAGTTGGGGCTGAGGATATTATCGCGGTGCGAGGGGCTGTCCATCCACGCGGTCATCACATCCTGCGCAGTGGAATATCCAGCCGCGACGTTTTCTCCCCACCACGAATATACATATCCCGCGCGGACAATGCGGTCGAGCGCGGTGGAGCCATCGGAGCCATCGTGCGACATGAAGAAGTTACAGCCCTCGTCGAGCGCGTGACCTTGCGCCGCCTGAGTCAATTGGGCTTGGCTGGTCAGCGCGCCCAAGCCGGCTTTTGCGCGTTCCACATTCACCAAGCGGATGACTTCCGCGCTCATCGCTGCCGCATCCGCATCTGACGCGGTACATCCAGTGGTGGCGGGCGCGGGCGGTTTATTCACCGCGGAACCGACGAGAGAAGCGTCATACGGTTCATTAGATTGAATGCCGGGGACAGATGCCAGGTCTGGGTTTTTTGCGGCTTTCTTTGCGCCGCCGCAGGCTGCCAAAGTGAAGAGGACAACCATCAACAAAAAGTATGCATAGCGTTTCATTTTTTCTCCTTGTAACAAATTCAATATGGAATAGATGGGTTTTATTAGGCGGAGCCTATTTTTTTATGTGACACAAAACCCATTAACTATGTTGCAAAAAAGCCCTGTAAAGGGTTGTAAATGTAACTTTATTATAGCGCGTAGGGCAATATCCTGTAGGGCAATCGCATTTTGTTTTTTATCCGCCAATCTCCACGAATTTACTCTAATCTTTTTGAAAAAAAATTCGCGAGGATTAGCGCAGATTAGCGGATTCTCAAATACAAGGCTGCGTTTTGGGCGACCAAGATTTCTAATGCGATTACCCTGCAATATCCTGTATTACAGGGTAGGGGTGAATAGTATAAAATTACCATGAAATTGCCCTGTTAATGTATTGAACATTCCTTTAATAAAAGTTATACTATGGTGGCGTATAGTCAAAAGGAACTTTTTTGTATAGGCTCACGTCATTATTTACGTATTTTTCTATATGGAGGAAGAAATGAAAGCGATTTCAAAATTTGTGGCTGCATTGCTCCTGCTTGCATTGATGCTTTCTGTGATGCCCGCAGCGGCTGCGCAACCCGCGCAAGCAGCGTCATGTTACTGGGCGCAATTCGTCGCCGATGTGTCCGTCCCTGATGGCACAAGTTTTGCTCCCGGCACCCTTTTTAGGAAAACATGGCGCATTAAAAACAGCGGTACATGCGCGTGGAATACGCCGGATGTTTCGCTCGTCTTTGAAAGCGGCGAGCGGATGAACGCGCCGGCTTCTGTCGCATTGCCGACTGTTGTGTACCCCGGTCAAACGGTGGATATCAGCGTGGATATGACCGCGCCCAGCGCGGCAGGTCATTACTTCGGCTACTATAAATTCAACAGCGCGTCGGGCGGCGCTTTTGGTATCGGCTCCACTGCGAACAAATCGTTTTGGGTCGAGATTTATGTAAGCGGAACGCTCGGCACGGGATATGACTTCACCGCAAACGCAGGCTCTGCCGCATGGTCGAGCAGCGCGGGCGCGTTGACCTTCCCCGGTACAGATGGCAACCCGGCGGGCTTTGGTCTGCGCGTTGAAAGACCCAAACTCGAAAGCGGAGTTGAAGTTGCGCAGCCCGGTTTGTTGTTTGCGCCGCACAACGTCACCAATGGATATGTCCAAGCCACGTATCCCGCGTTCCGCGTGCAAAGCGGAGATAGATTCCAGGCGACGCTTGGCTGCGAATATGGCGCCACCAATTGTTATGTGAGTTACAGCCTGAACTATCAAATCGGCTCTGGCGCGGTGGTTACATATTGGACCTTCCGCGAAAGATATGAAGGCTTGAACTATAACGTGAATTTGGATTTGAGTCCGCTTGCCGGGCAGGATGTCCGCTTTACGTTGATAGTGAACGCGTATGGCTCCCCAGCCGGTGACCGCGCTTTGTGGGGCAACCCGGTCATCGCGCGCGCAGGCGGGGCGGTCATCACACCGGTACCGGTTACCCCTGTGACGCCTCTCCCCATTACGCCGGTTCCTTCGTCTTGTGACCGCGCGCAATTCATCGCGGATGTGACCGTCCCCGACGGCACGTACTTCCAGCCGAACACCGCCTTCACCAAGACATGGCGTTTGAAGAACGTCGGCTCTTGTACGTGGACGAATTACAGCCTGATCTTTGACTCCGGCGAAAAGATGAGCGGACCCGACTCCGCGCTGATTCCCGCTTCGATTGCGCCCGGACAAACAGTGGATATCACCGTCAACCTGCAAGCGCCTGTCAACGCGGGTACGTATCGCGGATATTGGAAACTTAAGAACAGTACCGGCGTTCCATTTGGTATTGGCGGATATGCTGCAAAATCGTTCTGGGTCGAGATTCGCGTTGCGGGGACTCCTGTTACGCCTGTCACGCCTGTCCCCGTCACCCCGTCTACGCCTGTAACCCCGGTGACTCCCGCCACGCCAATCAGCGGCACGAGCTATGACTTTGTCTCGAATGTGTGCGCCGCGAAATGGTACAGCGGTTCCGGCGAGCTGCCTTGTCCCGGCACAGATGGCGACGCGCGCGGCTTTGTCCTCATCACCGCGCCTTCGCGCTTGGAAAACGGCACAAACGACACGCGCCCCGGCTTGCTCACCTTCCCGCAAAATGTAAGCAACGGATACATTCAAGGAATTTACCCGGCTTATAAGGTCAAGAGCGGCGATAAGTTCCGCACCATGGTTAACTGTGAATATGGCGCGTCGAACTGCTACGTAGTCTTCCGCCTCGATTATTCCATCGCGGGCAGTTCATCCATCAACACCTTCTGGGCATTTGTCGAGCGCTACGAAGGTCAAACTTACACCGCCGATATTGACTTATCTTCGCTTGTCGGGCAGGACGTGAAGTTCATCCTCACCGTGTTGTCCACCGGTTCCGCCATTGGAGACCGCGCGCTTTGGGTTGCGCCGATTATCTATAACGCTTCGTCCAGCAGCGCGCAGCCTGCTCCGCCTGCGACGGTGACTCCATCGTTCACGCCTACGCCAACGATGATCACGCCAGTGGCAACGACGCCAGCGGCAACAACGCCCGCGCCGACAACGGCTACGGCAGTCCCCACAACCGCAGTTCCCAGCGCAGCGCCAACGACGCCCGTACCAACTACGCCAGCGCCAAGCGCAACGCCAGTCACGCCGACTGTCGCGCCATAAATTTTTAGTCATCACGTTTTACAGACCCTAAAGGCTTCCACCTTTAGGGTCTATTTGTGATAGGAGAATCGCATGAAACGCATCTTCATCCTATTTTTGATTTTGACTCTCTCCGCCTGTTCAACGCCAACGCCCGTTTCTTTTTTTGACGCGATTACGCCCTCCGCGCTCACCCCTGCCCCCGCGCCTGATTCTGCTCCCGCAGCGGATTCAACGCCCGCGCCGCTGCTTCCCGAATCAACAGCCAGCGCGACGGAATCTGGCGAGTTGTATTTCTTTTTACAGCCGCGCCAAGGTGAGGGAGGCATCGAGTTGGCGCGCGTCTCTGCCGCGTGCATTTCAGACAGCGCGGCTTGTCCGCCGTTGGAAAAAATTTCCGCGCCCTTTGCTTTGAACTTCACCATCAACGCGCTGAGTTGGTCGCCTGACGGAAAGTTCGCCGCATTTGCATATCCTGATAACGCCAACGGCACGCCGCAAAAATTATTCATCTTTGACCCTCATGCAAAAACATGGACATCCCTTGCGGAGTTTCCCTACATTGACCCGCCCTTTTGGTCGCCGGATGGAACTGTGGTTGCCTTCCGCGTTCAAGATGGAATTGGTGGGGAGGATGTTTATGTAATCAATCCCGATGGTTCGGGGCTGCGAAGAATATCTGGCAGTTTGCCGAAAGAAGGCAGACCTTATATTATGGATGGCTGGTACGGTAATCAAATCATAATGCGCCCCGCTGTAAAAGCCGGCAGCTTGTACCTGCTCCGCGTGGAAGATGGGACAGTAAGCCCAATGCCTGCCCCATCGCAATTTATCGCCGCGCCGGATGCGAGTCTGTTTGCGTACGCTGAAGGTGATGCCGCCGCGCAAAAACAAGCGCTGAAGGTCGTCCCTGCGGGCAGCGCGAGTTCTGTCACGCTTGCAGAATTCAGCGGCGGGAGTATTTATCCCGTCATCTGGTCGTTGGATAGCCAGCGAATTGCGTTTAGTTATAATCGTGTTGCCAATGGCGCGCCCATCGCGGAAGTATATATCGTCAACCGTGACGGCAGCGGACTCTTGTCCGCGTATGTGGGCGCGACGGTCGGACGTTTGATATTTTCCCCCTCCGGGAATTTTTTGCTGGTCGAAGAAACCACATCCATCACCGGCGGACATTTGTATCTCGTCAACCTTGCCACGCTCTCGCGGAATATCCTGCAAGCGCCGGGTCTCTCCACCGATTATGATTGGTACGCCCCTTCGTGGAGACCGTGAGGTATAATTTCAAAATCCCTCAGAGAGCGTTTCTTAAGTCTTTTTTGTACACGGATTTGACGGATTACACGGACAAACACGGATTTTTAAAAAGGTTTTTCCGTGAGAATCCGTGAAATCAGCGTAATCCGTGTACTTAAGAAACAGTCTCTAAAGACAAGGCGCAAAGATGGGTCATATTTTTGTCAGCTATAGCAGAAAAGATGAGAAGTATGTCAAACGATTGATAGAAACCCTCGAATCAGAGGGTTTTGATGTTTGGTATGACCGTGAGATGTTGACGGGTGAAGAGTGGATTGAGGCGATCAACCAGAAGATAGATGAATGTGCCGCCTTTGTCATTGTCATGACAGATAACTCCAAAGATTCAAAATGGGTGAGGCGTGAAGTCCTTTATGCCATGCAGGAGGGAAAAAAGGTTTTCCCGCTTTTGCGGCAGGGCAAATTGTGGATGCTTTTGCAGGATGTGAATTATTTCAGTGTTACCGATGGCGCGCTGCCCGATGAAAAATTCTTTAGGCAATTGGCGAAATTTACTTCGCGTACGCCAGCCGTTACGCCAAGACCCAAACCTCCCCAACCACGCCTGCCGCGCCAACCTCTCATTGACCCACAAACTGTTTTGAAGGTGATTGGTGGCATTGTTGCCTTGCTCCTCGTTGTTTTTGGAATCTCGCGTTTGGGAAGTTATACAAGCCAAAATGAATCTGTTACCCCAGAATTAACAGCCACTTTGCTTGTGAAGCCTACATCAACATTAACGTTTACTGCTGCTTTGCCAACTGAAACGGCTATCCCGATTGAGACCGCAGTCCCGACGATTACTCCCACGCCTTTGCCTGTTGAAATCACCGATGAAAAAGGAATCAGGATGAATCTTGTCCCAGCGGGGACGTTCAAAATGGGCAGTGAAAAATATGATGATGAAAAACCAATCCACGATGTGTATCTTGACGCTTTTTATATGGATATGTACGAAGTGACCAATGCGGCATATAAAAACTGTGTGGATGCTGGAAAATGTGAATTGCCAAGTAATGCAGATAAATATAATGATGCCGCCTATGCCGAACATCCTGTCGTGTATGTGAATTGGAATCAAGCAAAAACTTACTGCGAATGGCGCGGGTCAAGACTCCCCACCGAAGCGGAATGGGAAAAAGCCGCGCGTGGCGTAGATGGCAGGACTTACCCCTGGGGCGAAGTGATTGATTGTAGTAAAGCAAATTACTACGGCTGTGTTGGAAGTACTTCCAAAGTCGGTAGTTACGAAAGCGGAAAAAGCCCTTATGGAATATATGACATGGCTGGCAATGTTTGGGAATGGGCGAACGACTGGTATGATGAAAATTATTATCAGAGTTCTCCCACATCAAACCCTTTGGGACCAAGTTCAGGTCAGTATCGCGTGCTGCGGGGCGGCTCGTGGGTCAACGTCAATCTCTTCGCCCGTTCTGCGTATCGGTTCAACCTCACTCCCGATAATTTCGTCCTCAGCAACATCGGCTTCCGCTGCGCCCGCTCTCTTCCTTGATTCTGTTTTCTGCTCTCTGTTGTTCTGGTTTTCTGAATCGCGCTGATTTTTTATTCAACAATATCTAGTGGGAGTCGCTCTTTACTTCTCGCCGTGAGGCGAGTCGCGCAAAAAAAGAAAGACATCCGAGTTCTCGCACGCAAAGCGCTCGGAATTCTGTCTTTTGCGCTATATGTTTT
>DZBA01000098.1 GCA_022729775.1 Anaerolinea thermophila
GAGCCTAACATTTTATCTTGAAGATGGTTACGTTCTATGGTAAAATCGCGTGCCTCCAAAAAGGCTTTCTATTGGAATCATAGTTCGGAAAGGAATTCAATCATGGCAAAGTGTAATCACTGCGGAAAAGCAACAACATTTGGGCATAACCGTTCTTTCTCTCTGCGCGCGACCAACCGCACGTTCAAACCGAACCTGCAAAAAGTCTCGGTGATGGAGAATGGTCGCCTGGTGAAAAAGACGCTGTGCGCCAAGTGCATCAAAACACTCGGCAAATCTGCGGCTTAGGTTTGTTTTCCATTTACGCAAAGGTCACGGCGCAAGCCGTGATTTTTGTTTAACTCACCTTGCGTAAGATTTTCCCGAGTTTACGGCGCAGGCGGGCGCCATGCAAAGTACACCATCATCCAAAACGGAATCAGCCCGCCGACAGCAATCAACGTAAAAAGCCCAAGCGCGATGGTTGTCCAATCCATTTCCTCGGTGGGGATGTCTTCTTCTGCGGGTTGGGGCGTCGGTTTGTTTTGCGGAAGCCGCTCTGCCACATCTGGTTTGAGCGCGGGCGCGGGGGCGTCGCGTTGTGTCCCGAACTTCATCAATACGCGCCCCAGCTGGTCGGCTGTGCGATAACGCGCGGAAGGTTCTTTTGACAAAACCTTCATGATGATTTCTTCCAGCGCGGAGGGGATGTCGGGGACATATTCGCGCACGGGAATCGGACGGGCAGAGATGTGCAGCCGCGCGAGTTCTTCCGCGCTCGATGCGGTGAAGGGCGGCGCGCCGGTCAGCAACTCGTATATCACAATGCCAAGCGAGTAAACATCAGACGCGGGAGTGGGCGCTTCGCCTGCGGCTTGTTCTGGCGCAAAATAAAGCGGCGATCCCCACACGACTTTGGCGCGTTCCCCCGGGGTGATGGTGGCAAGCGCGCGCGCAATTCCAAAATCGGTCACTTTCAAACGATTATCTTTGGTGACAAGCATGTTGTGGGGTTTGACGTCACAGTGGACGATGCCCGCGCGGTGGGCATACCCGATACCGGCGCACGCCTGCACCATGAGCGGGATTGCATTTTCGACAGAAAAACGCCCGCGCTCGCGGATGAGTTGTTTTAGGTCTTTGCCCGGCACATGTTCCATGACGATGAAGAGCAGGTCGTCTACAAAGCCAAAGTCATGCACGATGACAATGTTGGGATGCGAAAGATTCGCGGCGGCGCGCGCTTCGAGCCGAAAGTTCTTTTGAAATTCTTCGCTGCTGGAAAAATCCTTGCGCAGCACTTTGATTGCAACATAGCGATCCAGCACCGGGTCGCGCGCGCGGAAAACATCCGCCATGCCGCCAGAGCCGAGCTGCTCCAGCAGTTGATATCGTCCGTTGAGTAGTTTGCCTTGTTCCATTGGCAGAATTATATCATTTGAAAAGAATGAAATAGAAAACATCCCAAAGGTATTTGCAAAACCTTCGGGATGTTGAAATTTCATTGGATGATTTTTTTAGTGATTGCCGCCGCCTTTGCCGCCTGCCCATGACGGGCGTCCATTTGCATCGCGGAGGGTGTACACTTGACCCGTTGCGTCAATGGTGACAGAGATTGCGTTATACAGTCCTTCGTCGCCGGTGAAGCCATTGACCGTGACCGCTGTTCCAGCCTGTGGCGCAAAACCGATGGATTGGACGTAACTCGAATTTCCCATCTGCACATACAGCGCTTTGCCATCATCGGTGGTGATGCTGATTCCAAATCCGTCGAAGGTATTGACAACGCCGTGAACTGTCGTCGCGCTGGTGATATTTGCCTGTCCCATACCGCCGCCACCGCCTTGACCCTTGCCTTGTCCGCCGCCTTGTCCACCACCCTGACCACCACCCTGTCCCTGACCTTGACCACCACCCTGTCCCTGACCTTGTCCGCCGCCCTGACCTTGACCTTGTCCGCCACCTTGTCCACCACTTTGACCTTGACCAGATTGTCCGGTGAATGCGGCAAGATGATTATATGAGCCAGCCATCAAGTTGTTGTAGACTTGCTGAATATCGGCGTTGTCGGTTTTGGCTAGATGCGCTTGCAGGTCTTTGATGTCGGTCTCTTCAATCAACGCGCCGACTTTGAGCGCTTCAACTTGCGAGACAGAACCCTGCGCGATCAATTG
This sequence comes from Anaerolinea thermophila, assembly GCA_022729775.1. Lineage (GTDB taxonomy): Bacteria > Chloroflexota > Anaerolineae > Anaerolineales > Villigracilaceae > Villigracilis. Next base: position 2,154 of record DZBA01000098.1, read on the forward strand.
ATTGTACAAAGTTTGCAGGTTCGCGTCTTTGAACTGTCCCGGCGCAAGCATGGGGTCGGCAAGACCATAGCGGTCTAGCAGTAATTTAACTTCGTCCATGTGAGCCTGTTCGCTCGCCGCGATATTTTGGAAGACGGGCGTTCCCCACAGCGCGAACATCTGGTTGTAAACATCGCGCGCGAGTTTTTCTTCTTCGCGCATGAATAACAGCCCAGCGGACTCTTCCGCGCTTAAGTCAGAAGCGGGAATTGCAGTGAGTTGAATTCCGCCGCCGTTGCCGCCATTTCCACCGTTGCCGTTGCCTTGCCCAGATGGGACAGATGCCTGCGGCGCGGATGCTGTGGTCGTGCCGGGCGATGCGAATGCGTTATATGCGCTTGCGCCTACAGCGATCACGATGACCGCTGAAAGAATGCCGATAAGTAAGTTTTTCAAGTTGTTAAACATTGTTTCTCTCCTGTTTGTAGGTCACGCAAATTTGATTGCGTGATATAGTTTTATTCATTGGGTCACATTCTATATGCGACTTGCAATGCTCACATGATAGTTTTTCAATGTAAAGGGATTGTAAATATTCCTTCAAGACTTTAAGAAGGAGTGTCTTTACAAAATCTTCATACTTTCTTTTTTGTCTTCATAATTTGAATTGATAAAATATCTTTGTCATGAGATAGAACTTCATGACTCTGGGAAAATCCGCAAAGGAAACAAATATGGACGAACAAACACCCAAACCCGATCCCTCTCTTTTTGAACAAATGCGAAACAGGCTCACCCCCGATGGCTTGCCCACCGATGACCGCGGACGAATGCGCATGGTGGTGGATAGTCTGGTATTGCACCTTCACCCCGCCAAGACAGAAGTCAACTCGATGAAGTGGACATACACCTGGGGGCTGGGCGGACTCTCCGCGCTGCTGATGATGATTCTCGGCTTGACGGGCATTGTCCTGCTCAACAATTACACGCCTGCCGCGCCGCAAGCCTATCTCGACATTTTGGAAATCAATTCCAATGTCTGGTTTGGCGAGCTCATCCGCAACATGCACCACTGGAGCGCGAATCTTTTGATTGTGGTCGCGGTACTTCATCTCATCCGCGTATTTGCTACGGGCGCGTATCGTCCGCCGCGCGAGTTGAACTGGCTCATCGGCGTTGCCATGCTGCTCTTGATTCTCGGCGCAAACTTTACTGGTTATCTCCTCCCCTGGGACCAGCTTGCATATTGGGCAATCACCGTCGGTACAAGCATTGTCAGTTACGTCCCGCTGATTGGCGCAGGGCTGGGCAGGCTTGTGTTGGGCGGTCCCGAAGTCGGCGCGAATACGCTGCTCAATTTTTATTCCATGCACATTTCGTTTATTCCGCTTGCCATCTTCAGTTTGATGTCTTATCACTTTTGGCGCGTAAGAAAAGACGGCGGGCTGACCATTCCCAAATCCTCGACGCAGACAGAAGACCCGAAGCCGGAGCGCGTGACCACCATCCCGCATCTGGTTCACCGCGAATTGATTTTTGCCGTCGCGTGGACAGCTGCGCTCCTTACTTTCTCCATGTTTATCCCCGCGCCGCTGGAGGGAATTGCAAACCCCGGGCTTTCTCCCAACCCTGCCAAAGCCCCCTGGTATTTTATGGGACTGCAAGAACTACTGCTGCATTTTCATCCGCTGGTTGGCGCAATTATCATCCCCACGCTCGCCATCATTGGAATTTTTACCCTGCCTTTCTTTGACCTAAACGCGAAAAGCGTCGGCGTATATTTCCGCTCTCAACGCGGACGTTCGCTCACTGTGCTTGCCACCGGACTCGCGCTCATCTCCACGCCGGTCTGGGTCTTGCTCGACGAATATCTTCTCAACTGGACATTGTGGCTTCCCACATGGGATACGCTCATTTCCAACGGACTCATTCCGCTGGCGGTGATTTTGCTCCCGTTGATTTTCCTCGACGATTGGATTCATAAATCTTTCAAAGCGGATACGGAAGAGCGCGTGCTTTTTATCGCGTCGTTTCTTTTCACATCGTTTATCGTCCTCACCCTGATTGGCATCTTCTTCCGCGGACCTGGCATGAGTCTATACTTCCCCTGGAATATGCCGGTGCATTAAACGCAGAAGTCAGAATGCAGATTGCAGAACAAACTCTTCATTCCTTATTCTTCATTCTGCATTCTTCATTCAAAAGGATTTCCCCATGACCGAAAACACACCCCAACCCCAAAATGTTTCGCGCCGCGATTTTCTTAAAGTCGCGTGGGCGCTTCTAGGCGGAATTGCCACCGTAGAAACCGCCGGCGTATTCCTTGCCTATCTTCAACCCCGCTTAGCCGAAGGCGAATTTGGCTCCGTCATCGTCGCCGGCAAAGTGGATGATTTTCCGCTGAACACTGTTACGCACATTCCCAACGGACGCTTCTACATTGTCCGCATTGGTGATGGCGGATTCCTCGCGGTGTACCATCGCTGCACGCATCTCGGCTGCACCGTCCCCTGGGATTCAACCGCGCAGAAATTCATCTGCCCGTGTCACAACTCGCAATTCGACCAGCAAGGCGTGGTGGAAAATCCGCCCGCGCCGCGTCCGCTCGATTTGTTCGCGCTCACCATCGAAGATGGCGAACTCAAAGTGGATACCGGTAATATCATCCAGCGCCAGACGTACGAAACCGCGCAGGTGGTTTATCCGTAAAACAGGCTTAAGCCTGTCCCACAAGGAAACCTATGAACTCAAAATCTTTTCTCATCGAATCTCTCGTTGGCTTAGGCTCTTTATTTATCATCGTCAGCGTGTTGGGACTTTATATGTTCAACGAACCCAGCCGCATCGTTGAGGCGCAAACGCAGGTCATTGATTTGCAACTTGACGAAGCCATGACCCTATACGCTGAAAACTGCACGGTCTGTCACGGTATGAGCGGCGAAGGAATCGGCGCGACGCCCCCTTTGAATAATCCCGTGCTAAAGACCATGCCCTTTGAAGAAATTCAGAAAACCATTGGGCGTGGACGTTACCAAACCTCCATGCCCGCATGGTCCTTAATAGATGGCGGTCCGCTCAGTGGTTATCAAATTAGCGAGCTTGTATTGTTGATTCAATACGGCGATTGGAACGAAACCGGTGACCGCGTCATCAACCTCGGACTTGCGCCGCTTGTCCCATTCACCACCGAAGCCGACCCCGCGCTGCTTGCCGAAGTTGCCAACCTCCCCGATGGCGCGACATTGCAAACCGCCATCCAATTATTCGCGGCGAACTGCGTCGCCTGTCACGGCGCGGATGGCGTTGGAACGGGTATCGCGCCGGCATTGAACGACCAAGACACGCGCGATAAAACTCCCGACGAATTGACGCGCGCGCTTTCTTACGGTAACGTGGGGACGCTCATGGCGGGCTGGAGCAATATTCTCAAGCCCGATGAAATCAACGCGCTGGTGACTCTCATCAAGCGTTGGAATGAAATTCCCGCAGGGACGATTCCCGCGCCGAATGTTCCCATCCCTACCACAGAAGAAAGCATCGCGCTGGGAGGTCAACTCTTTGCGGAGAATTGTTCGCGTTGCCATGGTCCCGAAGGGCAGGGAACTCCGCGCGCGCCCGCGCTTAATGTCAAGCCGTTTTTTGTGGATAGGTCAGACCAAGCCGTGCAGCAAATCATCACGCTCGGCGTGCCGGGAACAGCCATGCCGACCTGGGGCGACCGCATGAGCGAAGTGCAAATTCAAGCCATTGTTGGGTTCATCCGCCAATGGGAAGCCACCGCGCCGGAAGTGGCAACGCCTACCACTGCGGGACGCGGCGGATGGGGACGAAACAATAATAATAGCGTTACGCAACTGTTCGGGTTGCTCCCTTCATCTTCTGGCACAGGACAAGGACAGGGTCAAGGCAACGGACAAGGAGAAGTTCAAGGTAATGGACAGGGACAAGGTCAAGGCAACGCTCAAGGTCAAGGTCAAGGCGGAGGTGAGCCGGTCATCCAGCAAATATTGGATTGGCGTGTACTGTTGTTGAGCGGTGTAGTGTTAGCCCTTGCATTTACGTTGATTAGCGCAGGCTTGTCTTCCATGAAAAAGTTAATCCGTCCATAGTCTGTTGGATGGCAAAATCTAATTCACTGAATGAGAAAAATAGCGCCAGATTTGATACCCTTATCTAGACTGTTTCTTAACTGGTGACCTTACGCAGTGTCATTTCGAGCGAAGCGAGAAATCTTGCCCTGCGACAAAGGGTTTCTCCTCGCTCTGCTCGTCGAAACGACAACACTGCGTAAGGTGAGTTAACTGCTACACTTTAACCTTGGACGCTGGAAAATGCAGACGAACGCGGTTTTTTAAGCGAAATTATCGCGAACTCCAGAAAGAATCAGCGTTTGTCTGCGTCCCAGTTTTAAGAATGTAGGGCAACCAAGAGTCAGATATAATTCAAATACAATCTGCAAGATAAAAGCGAGAGTTTATGACTCAAGAACCGAAAAAAGACAATACCATTGTAATAATTGTTGCCATCATTAGTGTTGTTGGTTCAATTATCGCCGCAATAATTGGCTCGGTTACTACCTACAATGTAGAAAAACTCCGGCAAGAAGCAGAACTTACTCGGATTGCTTTAATATCCCTTCCACAAACAAATACCATATCCGCTCCTTTTGAGCTTATAGGCGTTTGGATGTCTGATAATGTGCATGCCCCCGACAATTCATGGAATATTTCGTATTCAATTTACTTTCGATTTACAAACACAAAACAGAGCGTCTACCATGGCGCGGATGCATTTAATGGGAATCTCCCAACTGATGTGTCGGAAATCGTTTATTTAAATATCAGTAACTCAACCTTTATCAAGAAATTTATAGATATTCCAGACCATCCAGAAGCCTTAGGCAAATTCCAAAAATGGACATGGCGTTTGGATAACGAAAATGTGCTGTTTACAATATATGGAATGATGGATTCTCGGGAATTGGCGTTGAACGATGCTACTATCACCGCCTTGGCAACGGGAGTTAAGGCGCGGCAGCCTTAATATAGAAATACACGGTCCCACGTGAAATCCTTTGCCGTATGTAACACAGACAAAATTGGGTTGAGTTAGGGTCTCTTTATTTTGCGCAATGCGATAAAATAATCGCGTATAAGGAGATTATTATGCGCGCGATAGACATCATCATCAAAAAACGCGATAAGCAAGAATTAACCTCGCAAGAGATCGAGTTTTTTATTCAAGGATTTACCAAAGGCGAAATTCCCGATTATCAAGCATCGGCGTTTGCCATGGCGGTTTTGTTGAACGGGATGACTCCCTTTGAAACAGCCGACCTTACGCTGGCAATGGCAAAGTCCGGGCATGTACTGGACTTGTCGAAAGTCGTGGACATCGCAGTAGACAAACATTCTTCCGGCGGCGTAGGCGATAAAACCAGCATCTCGGTCATGCCGATGGTTGCAGCGTGCGGTCTGCCCGTTGGAAAAATGTCCGGGCGCGGACTTGGATTCAGCGGCGGCACGCTGGATAAATTGGAAGCCATCCCCGGCTATCGCGTGGATTTATCCACCGATGAATTCAAGAAACAATTAAAAGAAAAAGGTATTGTACTGACAGGTCAATCGCTTGACCTTGCGCCAGCGGACGGAAAGATGTACGCGCTGCGCGATGTAACCGGCACGGTTCAATCCATGCCGTTGATTGCCTCCTCCATCATGTCGAAGAAAATCGCGGCAGGCGCGCAGGCAATCGTGTTGGATGTAAAGACTGGGCTTGGCGCGTTTATGCAAACGCTTGAAGAAGCGCGCGAACTCGCCGAGTTGATGGTGGATATTGGGCGACTCGCCGGGCGAAAAACAGTCGCGCTTTTATCCGATATGAATCAGCCGCTTGGCTTTGCAGTGGGGAACGCGCTCGAAACCATCGAGGCAATCGAATTGCTGCGCGGAAAAGCCCCGCATGATTATTACGAACATTGTTTGCATGTCGCCGCGCACGTGCTGGTCATTGGCAAGCGCGCAAAAGATTTGGACGAAGGGCGCGCGATGGCGCAAAAATCCATTGACGATGGCAGCGCGCTGGAAAAACTCCGCGTGCTGGTTCAGGCGCAGGGCGGAGATGTCCGCTATGTGGACGATGTGACGCTTTTTGAACGCGCGCAAATGATCGAAGTGGTGAAATCCCCGCGCGGCGGATTTATCTCGCAAATTCACGCGCGGATGGTGGGTGAGGCTTCTGTCGCATTGGGCGCGGGACGCGCAAAGAAAGGCGACCCGATTGACCACGCGGTTGGTTTTATCATCCATAAAAAAGTGGGCGACCCGGTTGTGGAAGGCGAGCCGTTGTTTGAAGTCCACGCAAATGATGAGGCTAAATTGGCGGAAGCGCGCGAGGCAGTACTTTCAGCGCATGGCTTTAGTGATGAATTTGTATCTCCATTACCTCTCTTTTACGAGTAAAATAGTATATAATTCTATGGAATTTTTTAAGAATCAGGCACACTTGACACAGGAAACCGGTAATGGCAAAAGTTTCATTAAGAATTTATAACCGTGAGATCGAGAGCCTTGTTGAACAGGGACAAACCAACGAGGCAATCGCGCATTGCCATCATATTTTAAAGGTCTTCCCCAAGCATTTGGAAACCTATCGCTTGCTTGCCAAAGCATATCTTGAGGCAAAACGCAGCGGTGATGCTGTGGATGTATTCACGCGCATTTTGATGGCTGTGCCTGATGATTTTGTTTCCCATGTCGGCATGAGCATCATCCGCGACGAAGAGAACAAACTCGACGATGCGATTTGGCACATGGAACGCGCTTTTGAATCTCAGTCTGCCAACCCCGCCATTCAAGGCGAATTACAAAGATTATACGGAAGGCGCGACGGCATGGAACCGCCCAAGATTCGCATGACGCGCGGCGCGCTCGCTCATCTTTATGTGCAAGGCGAGTTATACCCGCAGGCGATTGCTGAAATCCGCGCGGTATTAGCCGAAGACCCGCAGCGCACCGACATGCAGGTTTTACTCGCGCACGCCTATTTCAAAGGCGGGCAAAAAGCGGACGCATCCGATATGTGCGCGCAGTTGTTAAAGCGTTACACATTCTCATTCGACGCAAATCGCATTATGGTTGAGTTACTGCCTGCCACCGCGGGCGCAGCTGAAAGCACGCAGGTATATCGTATGCGCGTCGGCGAGCTCGACCCTTATGCGACCTTTACGCGCGGCTCTGTTTTCCAGTCCAGTGAAGTCCCCGATGCTTCTATTAATTTGGAACGGCTTGAATATAAGGAAGAAGAACCGGAGCAAAATTGGGGATCATCGCTTGGCTTGGGCGCTTCCTCTGCTGCGCAACCATCCAATTGGTTAAACTCTGGCGGATTCGATTCCGCGCCCCAAGTTGAAAGCGTTCCTGAACCTGTTTCACAAACACCGCCCGCAGCCAGTGACGGCATCCCGGACTTTCTCCGCGCGGCTGGTTGGGGCGAATCCACTGGACCTGAACAGCCGGCTTCTTTCTTCGAAGAAGAAGCAGATGGGGGACTTGCCCCTGCTACCATTCCCGATTGGCTCAAAGCGCAAGCGCCTACCAATGACGCGCAACTTCCAGTTGAAAAATCCAGCGCGCAGCCCGTAGACACGTCGGATTGGCTAAGCGGACTCGGCGGCGCGACTGCAGCTCAAACCGCAACAGAAGCAAATGTCCCGGATTGGTTGAGCGGACTTGAAGATGCAAAACCGGCTGAACCTGTCAAATCCAATGCGCCTGATTGGTTGAGCGGGCTTGACGACGCAAAACCTCTTGAGCCTGTTCAGTCCACTGTCCCCGATTGGTTGAGCGGATTGGAAGACGCGAAGCCGATTGAACCCGCGCAGTCCGCTGCTTCTGATTGGTTGAGCGAACTTCAAGAACCGCAGTCAGAATCCGCGCCGGTAGAGGCAAACATTCCCGATTGGTTAAGTGACATGAAGCCTAAAGACCAGCAATCTTCCCAGCCTGTATCCGCTGATACTTTGGGCGCGTCCGCGCAGGAGCAAGATGACGCTGTCGCATGGTTGGAATCCCTTGCCGCGAAACACGGCGCGAAACCGGAAGAACTCGTCACCGATCCGAACAAACGAAACGAAACTCCGCCCGAATGGGTGTCGCAAGCGCAGACGATAGGTCAGCAGCCCGCGCCGACAGTTGAAAGTCTCGGCGCGTCCGCGCAAGAGCAAGATGATGCTGTCGCGTGGTTGGAATCTCTTGCCGCAAAACACGGCGCGAAACCGGAAGAACTCGTCACCGACCCCA
>DZBA01000099.1 GCA_022729775.1 Anaerolinea thermophila
GTTGGATTTTACCCCAACCTGCCAATGTTTACGGAAGGAAGGAAAGCGCGCTGTCAGACGCCCAACCAAACCAGGGCGCAAAAACCGTACCAACCAACAAAACGCCAAATGTAAGGATGATTAGAGCAATCGAGTAGGGGCGCGTCAATGGGATGGCGTGTTCCGCTTCGTCTTCGTTCGGCATCCGGTAGAGATACACATACTTCAAAACATTCAAATAGTAGTATACGCCGATGATGGAGTTGAGAATACCGACAAAGACCAGCCAGATATAATTTGCTTGAACGCCCGCGGCAAAAACGAGGACTTTCGCCATAAAACCGCCGAATGGGGGCATACCAGCCAAAGAAAGGAAGGCAACCAGCATCATCAAAGCAAGGAGAGGGTTGCGGCGGCTCAGCCCTGAAAAGTCCGCGAGTTCTTCGGTGCCGGTGATTCGGCTAAACGCCATCACGATTCCGAAGGCGAGGAGGTTGGTCGCAATATACGCTGCAAGATAAAAGACAACGCTTGTCGCGCCCAATTGATTGAACGCAACAACGCCAATCATCACATAACCCGCATGGGCAATGGAGGAATAGGCAAGCAGACGTTTCAAGTTCGTTTGCGGAAGGGCAAGCAGGTTGCCTACCGTCATGGTGACAGCGGCAAGCACAGCCAGAATCATCGTCCACGATTCTGAGAAAGTGGAAAAGCCGACAAAGAACATGCGGACAATCACAGCAAAACCAGCAGCCTTAGAAGCCGTGGAAAGGAAGCCAGCCACCGGCGTCGGCGCGCCTTGATACACATCCGGCGCCCAGAAGTGGAAAGGCACAACGGACACTTTGAATGCAAGACCGGCAATGACAAGGAACAGCATCCCAAAACCAAACAAGTATGGAATTTGTTCTGCGATGAACATTTCCGAAAGTTTGTAAATATTGGTTGTGCCGGCAAAGCCAAAGATCAGGCTAAAGCCGTAAAGCATGACCGTTGAAGCGAGCGTTCCAAACAACAAATATTTGAAACCCGATTCTGTGGACTTTTTGTCGTTGACCAGAAAACCCGCGAGGATGTAAAGCGGAATGGATGCGGTTTCAATCGCCAGATACAGCATGATGAGGTCGGTAGAAGAAGCCATCAGGTTCATGCCGATAATCGAGACAAGTAACATGACGTATGCTTCGCCGCGATTCCCCGCCTGCTCATGATCCATCAGCATCAAAGCAGTGACCGCGCCCGCAAACATGAACAATTCTTTCAAGAAGAAGCCAAACCAATCGAAACGAATCATCCCGCCGAGGACGGAAACCGCTTCGCCGGGGCGACCGAACAACAGGCTGATAATCATCGCGGCGAAGAGTCCGCCCGCGGCAAGCCATCCCGCGTTGCGGCGTTCTTCTTTCTTCCAGAACGGTTCAGCGATCAGCAAAATAACGCCAACCGCTAGAATCAGCATTTCGGGGAGGATGGATGCAAAGACAACAGAGGTAAACATTATGCGCCTCCCAACAAGCGAAGGATGTTCTCAACGCCTTTTTCAACCATTGGAACCATCACCGCAGGGAACATGCCGATGACGGTCATGAAGAAACTCAATGTGACGATAGCCACCTTATCTAATACGGTGACATCGCCAATGTGACCTTCGAGTTTTTCAGGCATTGGGCTAAAGAAAACCTGGCGGATATTTCTCATAATATACGCCGCAGTAATGACAATGGAAATACTCGCGACAACCGCCAGCAGCCATTGGCGTCCCCACACGCCCATGAAGATGGGAAATTCCGCGACAAAGCCGGAGAAGCCCGGCATACCCATCGAGACCAAACCGCCGATGATAAAGCCGACTGTTGCAAAGGGCATAACCTTGGCAATGCCGCCCAGTTCGGGGATTTGGCGCGTGTGCGCGCGGTCGTAAATCATGCCGGTAATGGCAAAGAAGAGAGCCGTCATAACGCCGTGCGAGAACATTTGCACGCCCGCGCCAAGCAAGCCATCATGGTTGAGCGTGGAAACGCCCAGCACGACCAAGCCCATGTGTGAAACCGAAGAGAAGCCAATCATATACTTCAAGTCAGTTTGGACAAAGGCAATGTACGCGCCGTATACAACCGCAATTCCGGCAAACGCCATAATCAACCACGCCCAAGCCTTTGCGCCTTCGGGCAGGAGCATGACGCCCACGCGCAGCGCGGCAAACGCGCCGAGTTTCATCAGCACGCCCGCATGGAACATGGAGACGGCTGTGGGCGCGGCAACGTGACCATCCGGCGACCAGTTGTGGAAGGGCCAGATACCGCCCAACACTGCAAAGCCCAAAAAGACCGGCAAGAACCAAACATACTGGAAGGCGGACGAAAAGCCTGCCTTTTCCAGTTGCAACATATCGAAGGTGTAAATGCCCGTGTTTTGACCGGCTGTCCAATACATGGCAAGCGCGCCGACAAGGGCAACCACAGAGCCAATGAACAGATAGAGCGTCAGCTTCATCGCGGCATATTCGCGCGTGACCTTCCATCCCCAAATGGCGATGAGCAGGTACATCGGGAACACGGCGATTTCATAGAAGAAGAACAGCATGAACAGGTCAAGCGAGACGAACACGCCAAACACGCCGCCCGCCAGCAGGAAGAGGAAGGCGAAAAATTCGCGCGGTCTGTCCTGAATGCCAGCCATGACATGCGGGTCGTCATCGCCCCAAGAGATGAGAACGCCCGTAAACATGACAATGCCGGTGAGCAAAACCAGCGGCGCGCTCATACCGTCCACGCCGAATTGAAGGCTGATTCCAAGCGCGGGCAGCCAATTGTATTGTTCGACGAATTGATAGCCTGTCATATCGCCGAGCAGGTACTGAAGGTACACCCAGCCCGAAAGCAACAAGGCAAGGGTCGCGGCAACCAGAGCCACCGCGCGCGCTTCAGTCTTCCGATTGGCTGGCACCATCAAAATGATGACGCCCGCAACCATGGGAAGGAAGGTAATAACACTTAGGATGGGAAAATTCATAATCACCTCGTATTCGTCATTGTGCGGAGGTTGTTCTTCCCGGCAAAGCAATCTCCCTCACATAATCAGGGGATTGCTTCGGGCAAAATACGCCCTCGCAATGACGGGGAACGCTAGAACAACGCCACCACAGTTTGATTGATGACGGAAACCAGCCAAGCGGGCCAGATGCCGAGAATCAAAATCAAAACCATCAGCGGGAGCATGACAAGGATTTCGCGCGTGTTGATTTCAGTCAGCTTATGTTCGCCATGCGCCCAATGTTCGTTCATGGGACCATGTAAAACGCTTTTGATGCCTTTGAGGATATACGCGCCGGTGAAGAGCAAGCCAAGCATTGCAACAGCGGTGTAAACTGTCAAGACAGGATACGCGCCCCGAACTACCATAAATTCAGAAACGAAGCCGTTAAGTCCGGGCAGTCCGAGCGAAGCCATACTGGTAAAAATCAGAATGCCGCCATAGACGGGAACCAGCGGGAAGAGTCCGCCGAATTGGTTCAAGTCGCGCGTGTGTGTGCGCTCATAAATCACGCCGACGAGGAAGAACATGCCCGCCGCGGAAAGTCCGTGATTGAACATCTGCAAGACCGCGCCGCTCATGGCAATGTGCGCGTCTTTTGTCCCAGCTGCAAGCCCAGCCGCCGCGATTCCGAGTACGACAAATCCCATGTGGTTGACAGAGGAGTACGCGACAAGACGTTTGAAGTCTGTTTGGGCGTAGGAAGCAAACGCGCCGAAGACAATCGCCGCGACTGCAAGGAAAGCCAGCGCGCCGGAGAACATCCGCGCCTCATTCGGGTAGAACGGCAGCACCAAGCGGATAAAGCCATACGCGCCGAGTTTAAGCAGCACGCCCGCGAGAATCATCGAGCCAGCGGTGGGCGCTTCGGTGTGCGCGTCGGGCAGCCATGTATGGAAGGGCCACAATGGAACTTTAATTGCAAACGCGATAACAAACGCCCAGAACGCAATTGTCTTCACTGTATGAACAGGCATACCGAGCAGTACCGTGCCGCTGTCCAATGAATTCCAATTTTGGTACAACGTGACAAGGTCGTAAGTGCCAAACAGCACGCCGAGCATTTGAATTGCCAACAGCAAGCCGAGCGAACCGCCCATGGTGTAAATCATGAACTTGAGCGAAGCATAGTTGCGGTTTGCACTCCCCCACTGATTGATGAGGAAGTACATCGGGACTAGACCAATTTCCCAGAAGACGAAGAAAATCAGTAAGTCGAGCGCCATGAAGACGCCCAACATGCCCGTCTCTAAAAAGAGGAAGAGCATGAAATACGCCTTGGTTTTATCGCTCACTGAGAAAGAAGCGAGAATGGCAAGAGGCGTGAGGAAGGTGGTGAGCAAAACCATCGAAATCGAGATACCATCCACGCCGATGTGGAAGTTCGAGCCGATGGCTTCATACCACGCGTACTGTTCCTGAAATTGGAAGCCTGTTCTGTTGGGGTCAAATGCATTCCATAAGTAGAGCGTAAGCCCAAACGGAATCAGGCTGGCGCCAAAAGCGAACCAGCGGTGAAGTTTGGATTCTTCGCTCGGCAGGAAAAGAATGACCACTGCCGCAAAAGTCGGGAGAAACAAAATCAGGCTAAGGAGATGAGTGTTGAGAAAGTCCATCTTGCGCTCCTATGCCAGCGTGAGAATATAGTAGAGCAATCCGCCTACTACGAAAATGACGACCAGCGAGAGGATGAAATACTGCTGAATACGTCCTGTTTGAATTGGGCGAAGGTTTTTACCAAACCACCAGGCGACTTCGGCTGAGCCATCACCAATGAATTGATTGACCACCGGCACATCAAAGTAATTGCGGATGGCTGAACCGATTTTATCGGTGACAGGTCCAAAGATGTGCAGAACGCCGTCAATCACACCTTGATCCATAAATTTATAGATGACGTTTTCAGCGACCCAATACGCGGGGTTGATAAAGACCACTTCGTACAGCTCGTCGAAATAATATTTGTTCTTGAGGAAGCTGATTTGGAATTTATCCTGCTCGACAGATTTGACATCTTTATAGACAAACCAGCCAAGTCCCAAACCACCAAGCGCGACCACAAGCGAAGTCAACAGCGGAATCCAACTGAACTCCGGCGCTTCGGGGACGTGTTCCAGCGTGTGACCGACGAAATCATGGAACCAGTTATTATTAACCAATGGTCCCAAGACAGGGAAATGTTCCGGGATGCCGACCCAGCCGTAAGTCACAGCAAAGAAAGCAAGCACCACAAGCGGAGTTGTCATCGTCCACGGGGTTTCGTGCGCGTGTTTTGCTTCTTCTGTGCGCGGTGAGCCGAGGAAGGTCAACGTAATCTGGCGCATGGTATAGAACGCGGTGAAGAAAGCCGCAATTGCAAGCGTCGCAAATACAATATAGTGATGATGTCCCCAAGCATCCGCGAGAATTTCATCCTTCGACCAAAAGCCAGCGGTCACCAACGGGAAGCCCGAAAGCGCAAAACCACCAATCAAAAACGTCCAGAACGTGATGGGCATTTTGTCTTTCAAACCGCCCATGTTGAACATATCCTGCGGGTCAACTTTGTGGTTACCCGTATGAAATACGCCATGTTCCATGCCGTGAATGACAGAGCCAGAGCCGAGGAAGAGCAAAGCCTTAAAGAAGGCGTGCGTAATCAAATGAAAAGCAGCCGCGACGTAAGCGCCAATGCCGAGGGCGGCAATCATAAATCCGAGCTGGGAGATGGTAGAGTAAGCCAGCACGCGCTTGATGTCGTTCTGCGCGACAGCAATCGTCGCCGCGAAAATCGCGGTGAACGCGCCGATGAAAGCCACTACCGTCATGGTCTTCTCGTCCATGCTGAGCAGCGGGAACATGCGGATGACGGCATACACGCCCGCGGAAACCATCGTCGCCGCGTGAATCATCGCGCTGACCGGGGTGGGACCTTCCATCGCGTCCGGCAGCCAAACGTGGAGCGGGAACTGCGCGGATTTTCCAACCGTGCCGATGAAGAGCAGCAAGCCAATCAACCCGGCGGCGGAAAGTCCGAACACGCCCGAAGGCACAGACGCAAGCGTGTGTAAAATTTCTTCAGTGAAAATTTCACGGAAGGATAACGTGCCGGTCACGCTGTACAGGAAGGCAATTCCCAAGAGCATGAAGACATCGCCGATACGGGTGGTCATAAACGCTTTGATGCCAGCGGCGCGCGCAGAGGGTTTCGCATACCAAAAGCCGATGAGCAAGTAAGAGCATAAGCCCATGATTTCCCAGCCGACAAAGAGCGTCAGCAGGCTATCCGAAACCACCAGCGTAAACATGCCAAATGCGAACAAACTAATGAACGCAAAAAAGCGCGAGTACATTGGCTCGACGGAAAGAACTGTATGACCGTGAACTGTCGCGCCGTGTGGGGGAAGTCCCGCGTGATCGTGATCGCCGGCAGGCTGACCGAAGTTGTGATAGCCAACGCTGTAGAGGAAGATCATCAAAATCGTCCACGCAACGAAGAACAACACCGCCGCGCCGAGCGGATCAATCAACACGCCGACCTTCAACCATGTGTCGCCTGTCGGCAGCCAGTTGATGGAAGAGGCAAACGGATGTTCGCCAAAATGCTCCACGCCAAGCGCGCGGACAAAAACGATCATCGCGCCCAGCCATGAAAGGAAAGCCGCGCTAATCGCAACCGTGTGACTCAATGCCTTGTTCTTGTTGGTGAACAGCACAATCAAGGCGAAGGAAATCAACGGCGGCAGGGGAATTAACCAAATTAAGTTTTCAGTCGTCATCAAGCCTCCAAACGTTGAACGTTAAACGTTGAACGTTGAACGTTTTTTACCACTTCATCAAATCCAGTTCCTCTGCAATTACCGTATTGTGACGGCGATATACAGAAATGACCAAAGCCAAACCAACAGCAACTTCTGCGGCGGCAACAGCGAAGACAATGATGGCAAAGACCTGCCCTGCCATTTGGGCTACATCGCCATAACGCCAAAACGCTACAAGGTTGACGTTAACCGCATTGAGCATCAACTCGACGCCAAGCAGGATGGCGACCATATTCCTGCGCGAGAGCGCGCCGAACAGCCCGATGCTGAACAATGCCGCCGCGAAAGTGAGATACCACGAAAGAGGGATCATTCACAGCCTCCTATTTCTTATTGAACGCGAGATAGACCGCGCCGACCATCGCCGCGAGTAAAAGCACAGACGCGACTTCAAACGGCAGGACGTAAGCCTCAGGCGAAGTCAACTGCGCGCCCAACTCGGCAATCTGGTCGAAACCGGCGGGAATTTCCGCAGCGGTCTTGGACATGCCGCCCCACGTGCGCAGCATGGCGAACAGCCCGCCAAAGGTCAAAACAGCCATCAACGCGCCCGCCCACCAATTGGAATTCAATTGAGCGCCAGAGTCGCGCATGTCTTTGCGGGTCAACATGACTGCAAAGATGAAGAGGATGGCAATCGCGCCGATGTAAACCACCACCTGCACCACAGCCATAAATCCAGCGTTGAGCAGGGTGTAAACAATTGCAACGCCAAAGAGCGTCGCCACCAGCCACAGCGCGGCATGAATTAAATTACGCGAAGTCACAACCAGCAAGCCTGAAGCCAGTGTTGCGCCCGCGACAATGAGAAAAATGATTTGTTCTGTCGTCATATTTTCACTTCCTACTAGATTACCAATTACCAATTCCGTAATTAGTAATTAGTGATTGGTAATTAATGGTGCGCCTCCGCAACCTGGTGAACGCCTTCCACTTTTTCGCGTTCCTTGCGGCTGACGGAACGGGCAATTTCAATTGCAATCCATCCGACCACCACGTTAGAGAGGAACATCCCCAAACCATACAGCCACGGGGAGGCATCTTTCAAAAGCGCGTTCATCAACGCGGTGACCAGCATCAGCGCAAAGGCTAACGGCGTGAGGAAGACCCAGTTGAAGACCAGCATTTGGTCAATGCGGATGCGCAGCATGGTGTACTTGACCCACATAATCACCCAGTAACCAAGCAAGGCTTTGGCAAGGAAAATCAAAATCGCAAGGAAGGGGCTGACCTGTTCGAGTCCAAAGAAGCGATAACCGCCAAAGAAAAGGATGCTCCAGATACCGCCGAAGGTCAGTGCGTGCAACAATTCGCCCGCGTAGAACATGCCGAACTTCATGCCGGAATATTCCGTGCTATACCCGGCGACCAGTTCCGATTCGCCTTCCGCGAGGTCAAAGGGCGCGCGTCCCAATTCCGCGATGGCGGCGATCAAGAAAATCAACGCGCCAAGCGGGGAAAGCACAAAGAACCACAAGCCATCCTGCGCTGTGATAATCGCGTTCATATTCATCGAGCCGGAGAAGATGGTGGGAATCATCAGGGTTGCAAGCATCGGGACTTCAAACGCGACCATAATCGCCACTTGACGAAAACCGCCGATGAGCGCGAATTTGTTATTCGACGACCAGCCAGCCATGATGATGGAGAGCGTCCCAATCGCGCCTGTCGCGATGAGGAAAAGCGCGCCCACGTTCAAATCCACGCTGAGCATGACGGGCGCAATCGGCACCACTGCCCACACCATCAACACGGACATCATCGAAAGCACGGGCGCGAGGTTGTATACCACTTTGTCCGCGCCATCGGGGGTTGTATCTTCCTTGATGATGAGTTTGATGATGTCGGCAAAAGGTTGAACTAAGCCAAAGGGTCCCAAGCGGTTTGGTCCAATGCGGTCTTGAAAACGCGCCACCACTTTGCGCTCGATCCAGACGAGGAAAATATCAATCACCATCAGGATCAGAACGAGCAGGAACACGCCGAGGAAAACCACAAGGACGTGCGAGGCAATTTCATTCATGCCCCAACCGACAAATACGCCTTCCAGCCATTCCGCGGCGACCTTAAGAGGGTCATTCCAAAAATTCATAAATCGCTCCTATATGTTTTGGAGTCAGGCAGGTTACTGCCAAAAACCCAACCAAACCAGCGGGTTGAGTCTAAAATCCAAATCGCATTACACAAAGAAAAGGCTGAAAGGATAAAATATCCCGTCAGCCTTCTCTATACATTATAAAGTTACACCCATTCGAGCATCCCCTTGCGCCAAGCGTAAATCAGCCCGACCACAAGGATGGATACAAAGATAATACCTTCAACAACGGCATATATCCCCAGCGCGCCAAGTTTGACAGCCCAGGGGAAAAGGAAAACGGCTTCCACATCGAAGACGAGGAAGACCAACGCAAAGATATAATATTGCGCTTTGAATTGCACCCACGCCTCACCCACAGGCTCGATACCGCACTCGTACGTTTCTCTTTTAACAGGATTCGGTTTCTTGGGTCCAAAAATAAACCCCGCCGCAATCGCGCCGATGGGAATAATGGCGCCGACTACCATAAATAACAGCACATACAGCCACTCGTTCATTGTATAAACTCCGTGTGAGATTGTCTTAAGCGGGAAAATTGTACCATATAGACAAATGCAGCCTGTCAAAATTTCAGGTGATTTTTGTCATATATTTTTTAATTGCTTGTATGACTTTTTTATTGGGGGCTGGGGCATCCTGAATGCCTGGATGCTCGCTTAAACAAGTAAACAGCCCCGCGTCTCCGCGAGGCTGTTTACTTGTTTACCTGTTTACTTCCTACGTTCCCTCTTCCCACGAATTCAGATAGTGCAGTTGCTCATCCGTGAGGATGTCAATCTTCACACCCATTGACTCAAGTTTGAGGCGGGCGATTTCATTATCAATGTCGGTCGGGACGGAGTAGACTTTCTTCTCCAGTTTGTCCGCGTTCTTCGCCATGTATTCAGCGGAGAGGGCTTGATTCGCAAACGACATATCCATCACGGAGGCGGGATGACCTTCGGCGGAAGCGAGATTGATCAAGCGTCCTTCGCCGAGGATGTTAATCTTGCGTCCGTCTTTGGTGGTGTACTGCTCGACAAACGGGCGGACAAGATTCGGGTCGCCGACGCTGATGCTGCGCAGGCCGGGGATGTTGATTTCCACGTTGAAGTGACCGGAGTTAGCGACAATCGCGCCGTCTTTCATCACCTCGAAGTCGTGCGTATCAATCACGTTCAAGTCGCCTGTCAAGGTGCAGAAGATATCGCCAACTTTCGCGGCGTCTTCCATCGGCATGACCTGATAACCATCCATCGCGGCTTCGAGCGCCTTCAACGGATCAATTTCGGTGACGACCACATGCGAACCCATGCCGCGCGCGCGCAGCGCGAGACCGCGTCCGCACCAGCCGTAGCCAGCCACGACGAAGGTCTTGCCCGCGAGCAATACGTTGGTCGCGCGGATGATTCCGTCAATGGTGGATTGTCCCGTGCCATAGCGGTTATCGAACATGTGCTTGGTCAGCGCGTCGTTGACCGCGATCACGGGGAATTTCAACACGCC
>DZBA01000100.1:0-1820 GCA_022729775.1 Anaerolinea thermophila
TCCGCAGGCGACCCGGCAATCGGCTTATTAACGCAAGATACCTTGCAAGCCGGATATCAAGCGGCAGGCGTGGAAGAATTATATATTTCCACAACGGGTCGCGTTACGGGGTTGAGCCCATTCAGTTATGCCGCCGGAGCCATGCACATTCCAAGCAATGAAAACGTATCTGCCAACATTATGCTCGGTCACTTTGGTGCAGAAGCCGCCCTGCTTGCAGACTCAGCAGACCGCGCGAGTGTGGTTTTGATTGGCGCAAGCGATAACCTCACCGGTCAAGCGGTGTTATTTGCAAGCACACAAGATGAATTGATTGGCGAAGAATTATTTGCAACAAGCGCGTATCTCGGCGCGGGAGTTTCTCACCGCGCAAGCCTCACCTTGCAAGATTTATTACGCTGGCTGGTCATTTTGACCCTGCTTGGCGGAACAGTCGCCAAAATACTGGGGGTAATCTAATGCGCGTCATTACCGCTGTTATTGCCATTGCCGCCGGGTTTTTAATTCTCGGGGGATATTTTTTCCCAATGCTTGCCCCTGTTCAAACGCTTTTATTGAACTGGGCAATTATCCTTGCAGGCGTGGCAACCCTTGTAGGAATTTTCAATTTGATTACAGTGCATACCGATAAAATCCGCCGCCGTGAAAAAGGCAGCGCGTACAGCGCGTTGCTTGTCATTGGTCTGGTCGCGGCGCTTTTGTTTGGTATGGCATTACGTCCCGAGCATGAAATCATGCGCGTGATGCTAAACGGCATCATCATCCCTGCCGAAGCGGCGCTGATGGGACTCTTGACCATATCCCTGCTTTATGCCGCAATTCGCTTATTACGCCGCCGCGCAGACCTAATGGGAATCATTTTTTTGGTCACAGCCGCTTTACTGCTTTTGGGGTCGGCAACCCTGCCGTTTGGAAATATGCCCGTGCTTGGCACGTTGGTGCGTCCGTGGACAACGCAAGTGCTTGCAATTGGCGGCGCGCGCGGTATTTTAATCGGCGTTGCGCTTGGCTCGCTTACGACTGGTCTGCGCGTGTTATTCGGCGCTGACCGTCCTTATGGGGGGAACTAATGGCTGATACAGTTAAATGCCCGGTTTGCGGTGAAAATAACCCGAAGGAATTCGAATTCTGCCAGTATTGCCAGTCGCGCTTGCAGCCATTGACCGGCAACCTTAAAGGCGAAAATGCGCCCATCACCCCCGGTCAAGCGCCGACGAAAAAATCCACCGCCGACCTCGAGCCGATTCTTCCGCAGTGGTTGAGAGACGCGCGCAACTCCGCCCGCGAATCTGCCACTGAAAACAACTTGCCGCCAACGCCAAAATCTCCGCCGCCCACCCGCGCCGCTTCAAATTCAAATGATTTGCTCGCGGGCTTAAGGTCACAGGCGATGGAAGACGACGAAGAAGACGCGCCGGACTGGCTGGCAAATATCACCGGCGGCGCTCCATCCAAACCAAAACAAAATCAAGAAGAATCCCCCAATATGCAGTGGATGAATTTGGGTGATTCAAAAAATACCGCGCAGGAAGAATCCGCCGAGTCAGATGTGCCTTCATGGATGCAAGGCTTGTCTTCCTTTGAAGCACAAGAAGATAATCAACAGCCTATCACCGGGATACCTTCTTCAGAATGGATACCGGGCGACTCTGATAGCAGCACACTATTTGACAGCGGAAGTACATTTACCCCGCCCGCTGCGGATGCATCAGATTGGCTAAGGTCTTTGGATGCGGAAGACACCAGCGCGCAAAATAACGTCGCGCCTGCGGCTTCTGACACACCCGATTGGTTAAGTTCTTTGGGCGCATCAAGCAATG
>DZBA01000100.1:1920-10367 GCA_022729775.1 Anaerolinea thermophila
AATAACGTCGCGCCTGCGGCTTCTGACACACCCGATTGGTTAAGTTCTTTGGGCGGACAAGACAACGCCGCGCCCATCGCATCGGACACCCCGGATTGGTTGAGTTCAAGCGGACAAAATAACGTTGCGCCTGTTTCCTCTGATACACCAGATTGGCTGCAAGGACTCGAAGCGCAGACTCCATCCGCGCCCGCCGCGCAAACTCCCGAACCGCAGAAAAATGACGCGGAACTGGGTGATGTCCCAAGCTGGCTGAAAGCCGCCGCGCCACAGTCATCCATATATCAAGACCTGTCTGTTGCTGCGCCAGAATCTTCCGCGCAACCTTCTGATTCTAATTGGCTTTCATCTCTTGATGCCTCAGTGACTGCAAAGCCAACCCCTGCCCCACTCCCTGTAGATTCAGGCTTGGGTGAAGGTACAGATAACCTCTTTAC
Organism: Anaerolinea thermophila; assembly: GCA_022729775.1. GTDB lineage: Bacteria > Chloroflexota > Anaerolineae > Anaerolineales > Villigracilaceae > Villigracilis. The sequence goes on from DZBA01000100.1 coordinate 2,358, forward strand.
AGATATGCCTGATTGGCTTTCGAGCGCAAACGAAACGCCGCCCATCGCGCCAAGCACGCCGGAAGAAGCGTCTGAGCCCGCGCTGGAAACAGGTCAACTGCCCGCATGGGTACAAGCAATGCGCCCTGTTGAAGCGGTGGTTTCTGGATCAGCGCCCACAACCAGCCAGGCGGAATCGCGCGGGGCATTGGCGGGTCTGCAAAGCGTGCTTCCTGCCGCGCCAAATTACGCGCCAACCAGCAAGCCCAAACCCTACTCGCTTAAATTACAAGCCAGCAGTGAACAGTTATCACAGGCGGCATTGCTCGAACAAATTATCGCTGCCGAAACTTCACCCGTTTCCATCGCGTCATTCTCACCGCTGGGCGCTTCGCGTGCCTTACGCTGGATTCTTGCCTCTGTCTTTTTTGCAATGGCTTTTGTAGTGTTGTTTACGCGCACGCAAATATTCTCCCTGCCGGTGGATATTCCGCTCGAAGTTGGCAGCGCGTTACAAGTTGTGCAATCCATCCCGGAAGGCGCGCCCGTCCTCGTCGCATTTGACTATGACGCCGCCCGCGCCGGGGAAATGGAAGCCGCCGCCGCGCCAGTATTCGACCAGACCTTGTTGCTGCGTCATCCGCGTTTGGCATTGATCTCAACCCATGAGATTGGCGCAATGCTCGGCGAAAAATTCATCACCGGGCAGCTGCTTGCGGACCATTCCTATCAACGCGAAAAACAATTTGTAAACTTGGGCTACCTGCCCGGCGGTCAGATGGGAATTCGCGCGTTCGCGCAAAATCCATCAGCGACAACTCCCTTCGATGTTTCGTTCAACAAAGTATGGGAGTCCAACATACTAAAAGGCGTGAACTCATTCTCACAATTTGCAGCGTTTATTATTGTCACCGATAACGCTGACTCTGCCCGCGCATGGATAGAGCAAACAACCTTTGCGCGCGGCGCAATGCCCATCCTCGTAATTTCAAGCGCGCAATCCGCGCCGATGATCCAGCCGTATTATGCTTCACAGCAAATCAGCGGATTGGTCAGCGGGCTGCATGGCGGCGCAATCTTCGAGCAAAACAACGCGGGCAGACCCGGAACTGCGCGCGCATATTGGGACGCTTACAGCATCGGTATGTTGCTTGCGATGGCATTTATGCTGGGCGGCGGTTTGTGGAGCTTCTTCATTGGCGCGCGGGAACGCGCTGCCGCAAGGGAGGCAAACAGTTAATGGCAATTCCTCTTGATTTGATTACAGGCGCGTTAAGTTTCCTGTTTACGCTGCTTATCTTTAGCTATGTGATAGGAGACAACCCGCTCTTTCGCATTGGCGTTTATATTTTTGTAGGCGTCTCTGCGGGATATATTGCCGCCATTGCCTTCTGGCAGGTGTTGATGCCGCGCCTCGTCACGCCCTTGATGAACGGCAACTTGTTCATGGTCGTGCCTTTGTTATTTGCTGTATTGATATTGATGAAGGTCTCGCCCAACCTTGCAAGTCTCGCGCGGTTTGCCATGGCTTTCATCGTGGGCGTTGGCGCGGCGGTGACCATTGCCGGCGCGGTGACTGGCACACTCATCCCGCAAGTAATGGGAACGATCAACGCATTTGACCTGAACCTCGCCGCTGCGCGCGGCATCCCGGTAATGGAAGTCATCTTCAACGGCGTATTCATCCTTGCCGGCACAATATTTTCACTCGCATATTTCCACTTTGGCGCGCGCCCCAAAGCGGATGGAACCATGCAGCGACTGAGTTTGATTGAGTTGGCGGCATGGATTGGGCGTATTTTCATTGGCATTACCCTGGGCGCGGTGTTTGCGGGAGTATTCTCCGCAGCATTAACCGCGTTTATCGAACGCATCCATTCACTTATTCAATTCATTGGGACATTCATGTAATATGCCCTCTTCACTCGTTGACGGTAACTCCCTCCTGGCTTTGGACATCGGCGCGGCAAACACGCGCGCGGTTCTATTCGACGTGGTCGAAGGCGAATATCGCTTTGTGGCTTCTGGCAGCGCGCCTTCCACTGTGGACGCGCCATACAAGGATGCAAGCGAAGGCGCGCGTAACGCCATCGAAATATTGCAAACTATTCTGGGCAAGACACTGCTCGATGGCACGCGCAACCTCATCACACCCAGCCAGCCAAACAGTATGGGGGTGGATGCCTTGGTGGTGACTTTATCCGCAGGTCCCACAATTCGAACTGTCATCGTGGGTTTGCTCAAAGATGTATCGCTCGAAAGCGCGCGACAGCTGGCTGAATCCATGTATGCGCGCATCGTCGAAAAAATTGATATGAGCGATCACCGCAAACCAGACCAGCAGATAGATGGCATCTTGCGCGCCAAACCCGATTTGGTCATCATCGCTGGCGGCACGGACGGCGGCGCGTCGCGTTCGATTCAAAAAATGCTCGAACCCGTTGGGCTGGCAAGCTTCTTAATGCCCGAAGACAAACGTCCGTTTGTGTTATTTGCAGGCAATGAAAAAATGGGCGACAAAGTTAAAGAATCGCTGGAGGCGCATACCGCATCACTGCATTTCAGCCCAAACGTCCGCCCCTCCCTCGAAACGGAAGACCTCGACCCTGCGCAAAGCCAGCTTGCAAACATCTACGTAGACATTCGCAAGCGGCAAATTCAAGGCGTCGAGACACTCAACATTTGGTCTGGCGGACACATCATGCCCACAGGGTATGCCACTGGGCGCATGGTGCGCTTCCTTGCCAAAGTATACGCATCGAACAAAGGTATTTTGAGCGTTGACCTCGGCGCGTCCGCCGCTGTGATTTCGGCAGGCTTCAAAGACAAAGCCACGCTAAACATATATCCGCAATTCGGCTTGGGCGAAAACCTAACCGGGCTGCTCAACCACACCAGCCTTGATGATATTTTGCGCTGGTCTGCGCTGGATATTTCAACCGGCGTGCTGCGCGATTATCTTCACCAGAAATCATTGTACCCATCCGCGATTGCCGCCACCAAAGAAGATTTGGCAATCGCGCAATCCATCGCGCGGCAGGCGTTGTACCTTGCAATGCAGTCTGCGCGCCGCGATTTTCCGAAGAATGCCGCGCGTATTAAACCCAACCTTGTTCCGCTGTTTGAACCCATCCTTGCGGGCGGCGGCGCATTGAGCGACGCCTCGCGCCCCGGACAGGGCTTGCTGCTCTTGCTCGACGCCATACAGCCAGTCGGCGTGACCACCGTCATCCTTGACCAGAATAACCTGTTGCCATTATTGGGCGCGGCGGCTGCTCAAAATAACATCCTGCCGGTGCAAGTGCTGGAATCAGGCGCATTCTTGAGCGTTGGCACGGTCGTTTCACCGGTGGTCTCTGCCGCTTATGGCACGCCCATTTTGCGCGCAAAATTATCCTATGCAAACGGCTCCGAAGCCCGCGCGGATTTGAAATACGGAAGCATCGAAATCCTGCCGCTGACAACCGGCGAAACAGGCACATTGGAAATTCAAACCCTGCGCAATGCGGATGTGGGTTTCGGTCCTGGGCGCGGCGGAAAATTCCCCGTCAGCGGCGGAGCCTTGGGCGTTGTATTCGACGGGCGCGGACGTCCGCTCGACCTGCCCGGCGACGCGGTCCGCAGGCGCGAGCTCATCAAAAAATGGTCGTGGACATTGGGAGGCGAATAAGATGCAAGCGCCTGTAAATCATATTACCGGTTTTACCGCCATCGTGCGCGAGCGCGTCCTGCCTGTTGACGGGACTGTGTTTGTGCGCCTTAACCAAAAAATTAATTCGAGCGAAGTCATAGCCGAAGCAAAGATGGCGCGTGAACATGTTTTGCTGGATGTTGCGCGCGCGCTGCGGATGCACCCTGACCGAGCGAATCGCTTAATCAAATGCAAAATTGACGACCGCATTCAAGCTGGCGCGGAGATCGCTGTGGGGAAAGGGCTTTTTCCGCGCGAAGTCCTCGCGCCGCGTGATGGTCGCGTGGTGGCAGTCGGCGGCGGACAAGTCCTAATGGAAGTGAACGAAACGAAAATCGAACTACGCGCGGGCATTCCCGGTATGGTCGTTGAAGTGATTGAAAATCGCGGGGTGTTGATTCAAACTGCGGGCGCGTTGATTCAAGGCGTGTGGGGAAACGGGCGCATTGATTCAGGTCCGCTGATGAATCTTGCGGAAAAAACAGACAGCGTGCTGACTTCCTCCGCGTTGGATGTCAGCCTGCGCGGCGCTGTGCTGCTTGCGGGCATGGTCAAGGATGCTGAGACGTTGAAAGCCGCGGCAGAATTGCCCGTGCGCGGATTGATTCTTTCAAGCATCTATCCCTCGCTGATTCCACAAGCGCGCGAAATGCGGTATCCTATTATTGCAACAGACGGTTTTGGACCGATGTCTATGAACTCTGCCGCCTATAAATTGCTCAGCACAAATATCAAACGCGAAGCGGTAATCAACGCGGAAATCTATAATCGTTACACCGGCGCGCGCCCGGAAGTCATCATCCCCCTGCCCATTTCATCTGACCCGCCAACAGCCAATGAAGTAGAAACCTTTGCCGCTGGCTTACAGGTGCGAATGCGCCGCCCACCCGCCATAGGCATGATTGGTTCGATAGTCAGCATAAAACCCGGCTCGACCCTGCTCCCCAGCGGGTTGCGCGCGCCCGCTGCCGAAGTGAAACTGGAAAATGGCGAAACCGTTGTTGCGCCCCTCGTAAACCTAGAAGTTGTGGGATAATACGCCCCATGATTTGAAATTAAGAAACAGGAGAGTGTGTTATGGCTTTTGATGAAAATAATTATGAGATGCCTGTTGAGGGAGAAGAAGACCTTCCCGAAGAGTCAAATAATAATCGCACGTTCATGATTGCAGTGGGCATTCTGGGCGGGTTGATTTTGGTTTCTGTTGCCTGTCTTGGCGTTGTGTATTTGTTCAGTTCCAATAGCAACAATACCGCGCAGCAAGCGCAGGCAGCCGCTGCCACCCAAACCGCAATCGCAGCCAAGAACTTTATCAATCAGGCTTTGACGGCAACCTTCCAGGCGTCCATCCTGCCGACTGCGACCTTATCCCCCACTCCTACCGCGACGCCCCCCGTGAGCGTTCCTTCCGCGACCAGCACGCTTGTTCAGGCGCTTGTCCCCACCACCCCAGCGGCGGGACCTGGCACTCAATCTGCGGCGACGGCAACTGTCGCAGCCGCGTTGACGCAAGCCGCAGCCGCGCAAAAGACCATCATGGTTACAACCACCGCCCTACCCGGCACCGGCATTGCGGACGAATACGGTCTGCCCGGACTGGTTGTGATGGCGCTTGCCTTTGTGATTGTGATTCTATTTGCGCGAAGGTTACGCGCCGCGCCAGTTCGATAACTAAACCGATTAGCAAAAAAACTTCCGAAGCCGTTGAGACTTCGGAAGTTTTTTATTTTACAACAACCCTTCGTTGACCAATAGTTCCGCGTTATAAATGGATGCGCCCGCCGCGCCGCGAATCGTATTGTGCGATAACACAACGAACTTCAAATCCAAAATCGGGTCGCGCCGCACGCGCCCAACTACGGTGGTCATGCCCTTGCCGGTCATGCGATCCAGGCGCGGCTGCGGACGATCCGCTTCGTCCTTGACCTCGATCACAGGCTGCGGCGTGGACGGTAAATTCTGCGCGGAGGGTTTCGCTTTGAAATCGCGCAGGGCTTGAATGGCAACTTCCGGCTCGACGGGTTTATCGAATGAAACGCTCGCGCACACCGTATGACCGTCAATGACCGCCACGCGGTTTGTATGCGCGCTGAACGTTATATCCGCGAGTTGAATTTTATCCTCCGCAAATTTCCCCAACATCTTGCGCGGTTCCCATTCCACTTTTTCCTCTTCGCCGCCGTTGCCCACATTCGGGATGATGTTATCCATAATATCGAGCGAAGGCACGCCCGGATAACCCGCGCCCGAAAGCGCCTGAAGCGAAACCATAAAAACCTTCTTCACGCCGAATGATTCATCCAACGCTTTGAGCGCGATGGTCAACCCTGTGCTGGTGCAGTTCGGGTTGGTGACGATACATCCGCTCCAGCCGTTATTCTTGCGCTGCTGTTTGACCAGATGGATATGCTCCGCGTTGATTTCGGGCAGCAGCAGCGGAACATCCTCTCCGCGCCGGTAGGATGAAGCATTCGAGCAGACCGCCGCGCCCGCCTTCGCAAACTGCGGTTCGAGTTCATTCGCGATTTCGGTATGCAGCGCGGAAAAGACAATCTTTGCCTGCACCGCGTCAGTGGACGCCGGGACAACGATCATATCGCGCGCGTAAGCAGGCATGGGGTCATCCAACACCCAGCGCGCGGCTTTCGAATAGGACTGCCCCACCGAACGATCCGACGCGGCGAGCGCAACCACTTTGAACCACGGGTGATTATCCAACAACGAAATAAAGCGCTGACCGACCGAGCCTGTCGCGCCAAGAATTGCTACGGGAATTTGAGATTGAGACATTTTATGTTACTCCTTGTGTGTTGTGCTGGCAGGTAAACAAGTACACAGGTATACAGGTACGTGTCTACATGTTTACGTATTTACTTGACTATTAACTCGTGCAATGCCTTCACCGCTGCATCTGCTTCCTCGGCAGCAACAACCATACTGATCGAAACTTCCGATGAGCCTTGCGCGATGGCATACACATTGACGTTGTTATTGCCAAGTTGTGAAAAAACCCGCCCCGCGACGCCCGGCGTATGACTCATTCCCACGCCGACAACAGTGATGATCGAAACATCATCGGTCATCCACACGCGGTCAATATCCTCATCTTTGATTTCTTCCGCAAAAACATTTTGAAGCGCGTTTACCACGCCTTCTGCAGATTCGCTTGGCACAGCGAAGCAGATAGATTGCTCGGATGAAGCCTGCGTAATCAACGGCACGCTGGTCTTTGTCGAAGCCACCGCGCCAAATGCGCGTGCCGCCACGCCCGGCACGCCCAACATGCCGCCGCCTTCGATGGTGATTAATCGCTGGTTGCGAATCGCGGTCACTGCTTTGACAATTTGCTTTCCGTTTTGCGCCGCCGAAGCCAAAGCAGCATTGGCAATCAAACGCGTGCCGGGATGTGACGGGTTGAAGGTGTTGCAAATTCGCAAGCCAATGCCCGCATCCACCACAGGGCGAATCGTTTTGGGGTGCAACACCTTCGCGCCGTAATAAGCAAGTTCCGCAATTTCACTGTACGTAATTTCGGGCAGGGTCTTCGCATTCGGGACAATGCGCGGATCGGTCGTCATCACGCCGTCCACATCCGTCCAAATCCACACATCGTCAGCGGGAAGTACAGAACCGATAATTGCCGCAGAATAATCGCTGCCGCCGCGCCCCAGCGTGGTGATTGCGCCTTCCATCGTCGCGCCAATAAATCCCGTTGTGACTGGCACAATCCCTTCATCCAATAACGGATGCAAAATCGCGCGAGTCCTTTCCGTCGTTGCCGCAAAATTTGGATGCGCGTTTTGGTAATGCGCGTTGGTAACTACAAACTCGGTGGACTCAACCGCGCGAGATTTAACGCCCGCGCTGTTCAACACCGCGCCCAGCAGCCGCACGCTCATCCGCTCGCCAATCGAAGCGACGGTATCCAAAGCACGCGGACTTGCTTCGCCGAGGACAGCCATCGCCTTGCACAAATCCACCAGCGAATGAATCAGCGCGTCAATCTCGCGCTTGACCACTTCGCGCGTGGATTCATCCGCAACGAGAGAATCAGCCGCGCTAAAATGCTTCTCACGCAAATTCGATTCCAGCGCGGATAGATTCTCCATGCTGCCCTTCGCGGCGCGCGCGGCGGAATCCAACAGCAGGTTGGTCACGCCCGACATCGCGGAGGTCACCACTACCACGCGCGAAAATTCAGCGCGCGCGTCTTTTACAATTTGCGCGGCATTCTTCAGAGCATCCACCGAACCAACGGACGTTCCCCCAAATTTCATGACAAGTGTTTTGTTTTCCGTCATTTCTCTTCTCCTGTTTGTAGTGTAGAACAGGCTTAAGCC
>DZBA01000101.1 GCA_022729775.1 Anaerolinea thermophila
TTTTCTCAAAGTAGTTTTTTGTACTGATTTTCACAGATTCTCATGGATTTTTTAGCCCAAAAGTCAGTAAAATCTGCATCTGTTTTTTTTAGCCCTGAACTCGAGATAGTTTCGTCTTGCACAATCGTTTAACTGGATTTATACTTGTTCGTCGTAAGGTATGCCAAAAAGCAAACCTCCAAATTTTTTACTCTTCTGAGGAGAAGAAAAAATGAAAAAACTGTATTTTGTTATGGCGTTGGTCATCATCGCTTCGATGGTTTTGACCGCTTGTGGTGGCGCTGCTACGCAGGATTGTAAATCCGATAAGGTCTTCTGCGTGGGTCTCGTAACCGACGTTGGCAAAGTGGACGATAAATCCTTCAACCAATCTGCTTGGGAAGGTGTCCAAAAGGCTAAGGCTGATGGCGTGGCTGATGTCGTTCAATATGTGGAAACCACCGACGCGAAAGATTACGCGAAGAACATTGGACAATTTGGTGATGCTGGCTATGATGTAGTTGTCACGGTTGGCTTCGCCCTTGCTGAAGCAACTGCTGCGGCAGCAAAGACCTACCCGGATGTTCGCTTCATCGGTGTAGACCAATTCCAGGCTGATGTCACCCCTGGCGTAACCGGCTTGAACTTCCCTGAAGACAATGCTGGCTTCCTTGTCGGCGCGCTTGCTGCAATGATGACTGAGAGCGGCAAAATCGGCGGCGTGTTTGCTACTGATGCAGTTCCCCCCGTTTGGCGCTTTGGTGAAGGCTATCGCGCGGGCGCGATGTATATCAACCCTGACATCGAAATCTCCATTGTTTACCACAATGATGTCGGCTTCGACAAGACCTTCACTGATCCCGAATGGGCTGCAAACTCTGCGAATGCCATGATTGACCAGGGCGTTGATGTAATCTTCGCAGGTGGCGGCAAGACCGGTAACGGCGCCGTGGTTGCGGCTGCCCAGCGCAAAATCTATGCCATTGGCGTAGACACCGACCAGTACCTCACCCTGCCCGAAGCGGCTCCCCAAATTCTCTCCAGCGCAATGAAGTTGATCGTCCCCGGCGTTGCAGAGTTGGTTAAGGCTGCCAAAGAAGGCAAAATCGCAGATGGTAACTTTGTAGGCGCAGCTGGTTACGCTCCCTACCACGATCTTGACGCGAAGGTTTCTGCTGAAACCAAAGCCAAGATGGAAGAAATTGCCAAGGGCTTGCTTGATGGTTCCATCAAGACCAATGTTGCCCCTGTCAAGCCATAAGGCTTAGATGGTAAATAAAAGGGAAAGAGGCGAAAGCTTCTTTCCCTTTTTTGTTCGTAACAAGCTTGTTTGATATAATTATGGGGCAATAAATAATTTTACTGGAGCAAAAAATGCAACCAGAAACACAAAAAAAATCTTCCGTTAGTCAGTTTATACAAGTTGTATCAGAAACAAGTTTGATCCCATTCCTCTCTATCGTGACCGCGATGTTGATTGGCGGGGTTATCATTCTGTTAGTCGGTGGAAACCCAATTATCGCTTATATGGGTTTACTTGAAGGCGCGTTTGGGTCAGTGCGCGCATTGAGCGAAACCGCCATTTGGTCAACGCCGTATATATTTGCCGGGCTTGCTGTTGCTCTGGCATTTCGCGGCGGATTGTTCAACATTGGCGCGGAAGGTCAGCTTGCCTTCGGCGCTGTTTTTTCGTCGCTGATTGGGTACGCGCTGCCCGGCTGGCTTGGATTTGACCTGCCGATGTGGATTCATCTGCCGCTGACCATCCTCGTTGGCGGGCTTGCCGGCGGGCTTTGGGCGGCAATCGTCGGCGCGTTGAAAGCATACACCGGCGGGCATGAGGTCATCAATACGATCATGATGAACTATATTGCGCTAAACGCCACGTCGTTTTTGCTCAACGGTCCGATGAAAGACCACGCCCCGCTCAACGTTATTGCGCGCACGCCTGAAATTGCGGAAAGCGCTCGTATTATGCCGATATTCGATGGCTTACGCATTCATTGGGGTTTTGTATTTGCGCTACTCATGGCATTCTTTGTTTGGTGGTTGCTTAATAAAACCACGCTCGGCTTTGAAATTCGCACAGTGGGGTTGAATCCTGATGCCGCGCAGTACGCTGGAATTAATGTCAAGCGAGCGATTGTACTCACGATGCTTTTTTCTGGAATTTTGGCAGGGTTAGCCGGAACGGTGGAAGTGACTGGCTTGAACTATCGCCATGAACTTGGTTTCTCATCCGGTTACGGCTATGACGCCATCGCCATTGCGCTGCTGGGCAAGTCGCATCCGCTGGGGGTGGTGCTTGCTTCGTTCCTCTTTGCTGCCATGCGTAACGGCGCGACACGTATGCAATTCCTCACGCAACTTCCTGTTGATTTGATTTCGATGATTCAAGCGCTCATCCTGCTCTTTGTGGCGGCGGATGCCATTGTGCGATACATTTACCGTATCAAAGCCAAAGGCGAACGCGTCACGCTTACACGCGGCTGGGGAGGCTAGGAGAACTTATGGACTGGAAACGATTTGGTTTTATTGCCTTAATCATTACGGCGCTTTTTGGCGCGGTGGTCATGGTTGGACAATCACAACAGCGCCCGTTACTCATCATCACCAGTATGTTGGCGACCACAATTTCTGTCGCTACGCCGCTCACGTTGGGCGCGCTGGCTGGCGTATTTTGTGAACGTTCGGGCGTGGTGAACATCGGCATCGAAGGCATGATGCTTTCTTCCGCTTTCTTTGGCTGGTTTACGGGCATGTATCTTTCCAATGTTTATGGATGGACGTTAATGCCGAGTATTGTGACTGGCACCATTGTCGCCGTCTTTACCGGCGCGTTGATGGGCTTGCTGTTGGCTTGGCTTTCCGTCACTTTCAAGGTGGATCAAATCATCGGCGGAACAGTCATCAACATTCTGGCTGTGGGTCTTACGGGCTTTCTCAATCGTCAACTTTTCTTCGGCGAGACCAGCCTTTTCGGCGGCACAGTTCCCAGCTCGCCCGGCGTGTATTCCGCAATTCACCTTCCCATCAAGGAAATTTTTGCGCCAATGTGCGGCGGCGGCGAAATCTGCCTCGAAAACATCAACGCCATCAACCGTGTTTTTGATCAAAAGCCAATTGCATGGGCAGCGATCATCCTTGTATTTGTTTCGCATTATGTTCTCTTCCGCACCCGTTGGGGACTTCGTACCCGCGCGGTGGGCGAACACCCCAAAGCAGCCGATACAGTCGGTATCAATGTCGAGAGAATGCGTTATCTCAACGTAATTATCGGCGGGATGTTGGCTGGGCTTGGGGGCGCGTACTTTACCATCGAGTCGATTCCCTCCTTCGAACCGTTGATGACCAACGGGCGCGGATTTATCTCCCTTGCGGCGATGATCTTTGGCAACTGGACGCCCATTGGCGCATGGGCGGCGGCATTGGTCTTTGGCTCATCACAAGCGTTACAAATCAACCTGCAATTGTTCCGCGAATCCATTCCAGAACAATGGGCATTTTTACAGCAATCCTACGTGGTCGGTTTGACTCCGTACATCCTCACCATGTTGATTTTGACCGGCATTATCGGCAAGACCATGCCGCCCGCTGCCGATGGTCAACCGTACGAGAAATAGGAGAGTGCCATGACTGAAGCAAATATTGTTCTCGAAGCCAAGGGCATCACCAAACAATTTCCCGGCGTGCTTGCCAGCGATAACGTCAATTTTGATTTGCGTAAAGGCGAAATTCACGCGTTGCTAGGCGAGAATGGCGCGGGTAAAAGCACGTTGATGAATCTCATCTATGGTTTGCACAAACCAGACAAAGGCGAAATTTACGTCAACGGCAAGCATGTCGTCATTCATTCGCCCAAAGACGCAATCGCGGGTGGAATTGGCATGGTGCATCAACATTTCATGCTCATTCCAGTTTTCGATGTGGCTGAAAATGTCATGCTTGGCGATGAGACTGTCAAGAATGGCGCGCTTGACCATAACTTTGTTGCAAAGCGCGTGACAGAAATTTCCGCGCAATATGGGTTGGATGTAGACCCAAACGCGCTCGTCGGCTCATTGCCCGTAGGAATTCAGCAGCGCGTGGAAATCGTCAAGACCTTGTATCGCAACGCGGAAATCGTCATCCTCGATGAACCTACCGCTGTGCTGACTCCGCAGGAAGCCGAAGACCTCTTCCGCATCATGCACGATTTAACCGCGCGCGGTGTTTCCATCATCTTCATCACGCACAAGTTGAAGGAAGTTCTCGCGGTGGCAGACCGCATTACCGTTATGCGCGCGGGAAAAGTCATCAATACCGTTAAGCCTGCGGAGACCAGCGAAGCCGACCTCGCCAATATGATGGTCGGGCGTAACGTGATTCTCACGGTGGACAAGAAAGACCACCAAGCCACCGAGGAAATTCTCAAGGTGGAAAACCTTACCGTGCGCGATCAACGCGACCTTGAAACGGTTCATGGCGTTTCGTTCAGCGTGCGCGGTGGGGAAGTGCTTGGCATTGCCGGCGTGCAGGGCAACGGTCAAACCGAACTTTCCGAAGCGTTGACCGGGCTTCGTTTTCCCACTGGCGGCAAAGTAACCATCGCCGGAAAAGACCTGACCTCCAAGACGCCGCGCAATATTACCGAATCTGGTCTCGCGCATATTCCCGAAGACCGTCAGCGTCACGGGTTGGTCTTGTCCTATAGCATCGCGGATAATATGGCGTTATGTGATTATTACTATCCGCCGTTTAGCAAAAATGGCGTGATGCAGCCCAAAGCGCTGGATGAGAACGCAAAAAAATTAATTGAAGCCTTCGATGTGCGCACGCCTTCTGCATTTGTCAACGCTGGTAAACTTTCCGGCGGCAACCAGCAAAAGGTGATTGTCGCGCGCGAACTCAGCCGTCCGGGCGTGAAACTGGTCATCGCGAATCAGCCTACGCGCGGGTTAGACGTCGGTTCGATTGAATACATCCACAGCGAGATTATCAAAATGCGCGACAGGGGCATCGCCGTGCTGCTTATCTCAGCGGAGTTGGATGAGGTCATGGCGTTATCAGACCGCATCGCGGTGATGTATCGCGGCAAGATTGTGACCATCGTAGACGCGAAGAAATCCACCCGCGAACAACTTGGTTTGTGGATGGCTGGCGCGCATGTAGAAACTGCGTAAATATCATTGCATTGCGTTGGATATAAAAAGGTCGCACTTCCCTTTTGGGTGATAGTGTGACCTTTTTTTCGCGGTAAAATATTTCTGTAAAAGGAGCGAAAAATGATAAATAAAAAATTCCGTTTATTGAACCTGCTTTTTATTATGACGTTTTTGGTCAGCGCGTGTAACCTGCCTTCCGGCGCGGATACGACCAACACGGCAAACACAGCCGCCGCGCAAACTTTGCAAGTTTTGTTGAGCGCAACTCCCGTTCTTTCTGTTACAACGCCAAGCGTCACGCCCATTTCCATCCCTCCCACGTTGACGCCCATTGCCCAGCCGCTTGTTACCAACACCCCAATTTTCACAGCCACATCGAATTGTAACGTCGCGCAATTCATCGCTGATGTCACCGTCCCTGATGGGACATCCATGACGCCCGGTCAGTCGTTTGTCAAAAAGTGGCGCGTTAAAAATATCGGCGCGTGCGCGTGGAATGGTTTCTCGCTGGTCTTTGACAGCGGTGACGCGATGGGGGGCGCATCCTCCAATGCTGTTTCGACCGTCAATCCCGGACAGGAAATAGACCTGACCCTCAACCTTGTTGCGCCTTCATCTCTGGGGAATTATCGCGGTTATTGGCGCATTGTCACCAACAGCAGCGTGCTTGTGCCGGTGGTAAATGGGTATCAGGGTAAATCTTTTTATGTGGACATTAAGGTGCAAAACACCGCAACCCCAACACAGACCCTCACGCCGACTGCGACTTCAATTCCCTTTGCTGTGACGAGCGTTAGCTTTGTCAACAGCGGCAGCTGTGGAAACTTCACCGCGACTGCCAATATCACCACTAACAGCGCCGGTTCGGTCACATATCACTTTGTCCGCAGCGATGGCGCGGTGGATACCGTTGCCCATGCCCCAGTGGTATTTGCTTCTGCTGGCACGCAATCTTCCGAAGATTATACGTGGACAGTCAATGCCGCTGGTTCGTATTGGATTGATATTTACATTGATACGCCCAATCGCCAGCAATTTGGACGCGCAGCCTTTAACTGCCCATAGAAGCGGATTATTCTTTCGTCACCCAAATCCTTCCGCAGCATAAAAGCGGAGGGATTTTTTTATTCGCCAAAATAGTATAATATTCCCTGAAAGTGAAAGGAAAAAATGAAACAAAAAAAATATTTACTCTTTACCGTTCTTGTCGCCCTGTCCATGCTGATTGCATCTTGCGGCGGAGAGCCGCCCACGCAGGAGCCATTCATCCTGACGGCGGTGGCGCAAACTGTCATTGCTAAAAGCGCGGAGCAAATTTCCACTCCCTTTATGACCGCTACGCCTGAATTGACCTCAACGCCTTTGGCTTTTATTCCTACATTGACTGCGCTCCCGGTGACGATAACCCCAACCGCCAATGTTACCGGGACAAGCCCGTGCGGCAAGGCAAGCCTGGTCAGTGAAACCATCATAGATGGGACGATTCTCAAGCCGGGCGAAAAATTCATCAAAACATGGGAAATTAAAAACGCCAGTCCCTGCACATGGGATACGAACTACCGCATTGTTTTTTGGGATGGCAATATCCTCGGCGGCGCGTATTACTATAACCTGCCGCAGCCTGTCGCGCCGGGCGCGGTGGTACCGGTTTCGGTTGTATTGACCGCGCCTTTGGAGGATGGCACATATAAATCTGAATGGGCGCTGCAAACCCCGGATAAAATCAACTTTGGCGTGGGCGAATACAGCGCGCCTTTCTACACAGAAGTCGTTGTCACTGCAGAGGAAAAGCCCAAATTTGGCGTTACCTCTGTGACTTATGAAATGGTGCGCGAGCCACCCAACGGATGCCCTGCAAATGTGATGTATACCGCATACGCCACCGTCGAGACAAATGGTCCGCTGGAGTTCAATTACTACTGGTCGCAAAGCGACGACCATAATGTCAAAGGCAAGGTCACAAAAGTTGACTCGGCTACCTCTATTGTGCTGACCAATAAATGGCAGTTGCACATTGCCACTACGCCCGGCACGCGCTGGATGGAACTCAATATCGGTATTTTGGTGGACGAGACCTATCAATACACGCCTTATGGCAAGGTGTATTTTACAAAAACATGCGGGAGCTGACGCGCGATGACGATAAAAAAGAAGCCAGACATCTGGCTTCTTTTTTCGCAGGGAACAGTCTTTCTTGTTTTGCCGTCTTAATCTTTGGATATTGACCTTCCGGAGAAACCATGAGCGTAAAAAAAACACTTTCCATATTTGTTCTTGCTGTGACGGCGGTTGTTCAACTGGCATGTAATGCCCTTTCAAATACGGCAACGCCCAATGCCTTTTCGACATTGAACGCGCTTTACACCGCTTCTGCCTTGACGTTAACCGCGACCATTACCCCGGGCTTGCCGCTGCCCACCGCGACTGGATTCGCTTCGCCGGTGAATACGCTCAGCGCGGGCAGCCCAGTTCCGGCTTCAAGGTGCGACGCGGCGCAATTCGTCAAAGATGTCACGTACGCGGATGGCAGCGTGGTGGCGCGTACAAATTCCTTCGTCAAAATTTGGCGCGTCCAAAATATCGGCGCCTGTTCGTGGACGACATCCTACGCGCTGACTTTTGTCGGCGGTGATTTGATGGGCGGTCCTGTATTTGTGGCGCTGCCCAAAAACGTCAATCCCGGTGAGACCGTTGATATTCAAGCGACTTTTACCGCGCCTAAAAAAGATGGCGCATATCGCGGTTATTGGAAATTAACAAACGCCTCGGGCGTTTTGTTTGGCGTGGGGGATGCGGCAGATACGCCGTTTTGGGTTGATATTCAAGTGATGGGACCGAGCTACATTGCTTATGAATTTGCCACAAATTATTGCAGCGCAAATTGGGAGAACGCGAGTGGGGCGCTGCCTTGTCCCGGCGCGCAGGGCGACCCAAATGGATATGTCTTGAAAGTGAACGCGCCCGTGATGGAAAACGGCGATGTAGAAGATGAGCCGGGGCTGCTCATTTCGCCGCAGGATAAAACGAACGGCGTGATTAGCGGACAATACCCTTCATTCACAGTTCAGGCTGGCGATCGTTTTCGCGCGTTGTTGAGCTGCCAGCATAAGGCGAGAAATTGCAACGCGGTGTTTCGATTGGATTATATAAGCGCGGGAAAGGTAAGGACTTTGGGCAGCTGGCAGGAATTGTACGAAGGCTTGTCCTATCCCATTGACATGGACTTGGGCAACCTTGCCGGGAAGACTGTGAAGTTCATCCTCGTTGTCAGCGCGAACGGCGAAAATCAACAAGATGATGTTGTATGGCTTAACCCGCATATCATTCGCCAGGGCGCGCCTACCCCAACTCCCAAGCCGACTTTTACATTTACGCCGACGCTTGTCCCAACCCTTGTGCCGACTCTTGTTCCCACTGTGGCAACGCCCGAACCATCGCCGATACCGACAGATGAACCAACTATTGAACCGACACCAGAAACGCCTGCCCCTTAAAGTGTGCACACAAAACATGTCAGGGATGGATTCGAAAGTCTCCTGACTTTCGGGGCAAAATCGGGAGATTTTGCAGTCCCATGTGACAACCTTTGCGTGCACACCCCTTAAACGACGCGGGCGCATTTTATGACCGTGAAGGGTATAATAAATATTGATTACTTTTGGAGGTTATTTGTATGAAGTTAGAAAAATATGCTTGGCTGGTTGGTATTTTTTTGATTGTAGCTGTTTCATTGAGTTCTTGTAATTTGGGCGCAACGCCAATGCCCACGCCAGACCTGGGCGTGATGCAAACAGAAGCATTCAATATGGTGATGACTCAGTCTGCAATTCAACAAACGCAAACTGCGGCGGCTTTCCCTACCCCCGTGCCGACGAACACGCCGCTCCCAACGCCGACAGCGGGCGTGTTGCCCACATTCGCGCCGTTGGGCGGAGGCAGCGCGAGCACTCCCGCAGCAGGGATGACTCCGCTTGCGCCCCTTGCTCCAACCGCGACGGGTTTGGTGGCAACAGTCACAACAAAAAATGGCTGTAATGATGGCACATATTTATATGATAACGGTCCCTCAGATTGGGACGCGCTTGAAGCGGGCAAGCCCTATTCTGTCACTTTTTCCATCCAAAACGTGGGAACCTGCCCCTGGAAAGAAGGTTACTCTTTTGTTCTTGTAGAGCAATATTCCACGCCCGGCATCAAATGGGATGTGACCAGTATTGTCATCAAAAAGGGCGATGGGGTTACCGACCCGCAGAATAGCCAGTCGTTTACCGTAAAATTTACAACGCCAACCACGCCCGGTAGATATGAAGGTTATTGGAAACTGCGCGACGAGACCAACCAACCCTTCGGTCCGCAGGTTTGGATTAAATTTACGATTAAATGAAAAGAGGACGAATGAAAACAAAATTATTTATCTTAACGCTGCTCATCGTCTTGATGCTTGCAGCCTGCGCGCCTGCCACCCCTGTTGTTCCCACGCCGGATATTCTTGCGGTTCGCACGTCTGCCGCGTACACCGTCGTAGCGGAATTTACGCTGACCGCCTCGGCATTTACGCCGACCTTCACCCCTGTTCCGCCGACGGAAACGCCCACGCTTGTCCCAACCCCAACAGAGACCCCTACCATTACCTACGCCACCGACCCGACGCAAATCGCGCTTGGCACGCCCGGTCAGTTGTGCGATGACTATTCATGGGAGATTGCCTCTTTGGATGTCACCATCCCAGATGGGACAGTGATGACGCCGGGACAGGAATTTGTAAAGACATGGAAAATTAAAAACACCGGCATCTGCACCTGGGGAGAAGGCTATAGCCCCATTTTCTCTTATGGAGAAAAAATGAACGGGCAGCCTGTTCCGATGACTTCCGTTGTCGCGCCCGGTCAAGAGGTGGAAATCTCGGTCAACTTTAAAGCGCCTGACAAAATCGGCGAATATGGCAGCTACTGGCAAATGGTCAACCCCAAGGGCATCACCTTTGGATCGAAAGAATACATCGTCTCAGTGAAAGTTATCGTTCAATAAGTTGAACGGACTTAAGCAAGCCATCCAAGAAAAATCGCGCCAGCTGGGATTCATCCTCGCTGGCGTTACTTCTTGTGACCCACCCGCGCATTACGACTTTTATCAGGCATGGCTCGCGGACGGCAATCACGCCGACATGCAGTATCTTGTCAACGACAAACGCGCCGACCCGAAGTTAATTCTCCCCGAATG
>DZBA01000102.1 GCA_022729775.1 Anaerolinea thermophila
TTCATCTTTTATCATTGGAATCTCCATGAAAGTTATTTCAAACGGGCGAATTTTTTCGTTTACAATTCGATACATGAAAACCAATAAACAAAAAATATCAGGTGCGTTTTTAATTTTAGGCAGCGTATTTCTTGTGATGGGAATCGCCACAGATAACACCATCTTTTCATGGGCGGCGGTTACGCTTGTGCTGCTCTCGCTGATTCTTGGCGGACGCTGGATGCGCAGGCGACGAAAATGAAGACCTGCTTCCATGTTACATCAAATTACCAGACAAGCAAAGTATAATTGAATACATGAAAAAATTTTTTATTCCCTTTGTCTTGATTTTCCTCCTCTCGGCGTGTGATATGTGGGAGACGCAGCCCATCATACCCATTAGCAGCGTAATTCCTACGCGCGCGCCAAATATTGTCACCGCTACACCCATCATTCTCAACCCAAATGTGCCAACTCAAATCACCCCGGTTACGCCGACGAATACCGAAATCCCCTCGCCCACAGTGACATTTTCTCCCGCGCCGCCTACAGAGACTTTTACCGCCGCGCCGAGCCAGTCTGTTTCGTTAGACATCCTCGGATGCGACACCAGCGTTGATATCACACACGGCATGGGCGAAGTAACCAATGCGTATGTGACGGTGAAAAACACCGGTAACCTAGACCTGCCAAACACTTGTGTCATGCTCCGCGCCATTGACGAGGGACGGGAACACCCCGACAAAAAGGTCTGCGTAACCAACCTGCCCATTCAAAATCAAGTGACATTGAAATTAACAGTTGACTCGACCTACAAAGAGGGGACAGTTATTCAAGTAGATGCGACCTCCAACGATGTCATCCTCCTGCGCTTGGATAAACAATCCTGCACCGACATTGGTCTATTTGGCAGCACGCCATCAGATTTGGGTATCATAAAGCCAACACAATAAGGGCGTCAACAAGCAAACAAAACAAAAAAACGGGCGAGAAAAAAATCTCGCCCGTCACTTTTTAACCGTCTAACATTCGCTAAATCCACATGTGTAGCACTTGCGGCAGCCTTCCTCATTCACCACAGCCGCCTCACCGCATTCAGGGCATAGATCGCCAATTTTGTGCGCGTGCGCCTCGCCATGATGACCGTTACCTTCAGTCTTCACTTCGTCCACTTCCCCATCCTTCTCACGCAGGTATTGGTCAAACGCCTGACCGATCCCATCGGGAAGGGAGCGCACGCGGTTGGGACCAAACCCAAGCGAACGCCCGCCGCCAATGCCGGTCAACTGATTGACTACTTCGCGCATCCGATCAACGGGCGCGATGGGCGAAGCCATCCGCAAGATATAGGAAATCAAACGCCCAATTGCTTCGGATACTGCTGCTGTTTCAGAGCCAGCCTTTGCGGTATTGATGAATGCTTCAAAGGGTTGGGTTCCGCCATTTTCGTTGACGGTGATGAAGGCTTTGCCAGCGGGAGTTTCAATGCTGAGTGTTTTTCCGCTTAATGCTTTGGGACGCGCTTTCTTCGTCCCATGCCAAATCATCGGCGCGGATTCTTTTTCCGGCGCGGATTTTTTATCCAAAGTGGCTTTCGTCTCCAACACGACCTTATCGCGCGAACCGGTCACATACACGGTGATGCCCTTGCAGCCAAGTTCCCATGCCAGCATGTACGCGGTGGCGACATCCGCTTCGACTGCGCCTTCATGAAAATTCACGGTTTTGGACAGACTGTTATCAACAAACATTTGCAGCGCGGCTTGCATACGGACATGCTCCTCCGCTGAAATATCGCCAGAGACGACAAACGTATCGCGGACAGATTGGGGCAAATCAATGACGTGTTGGCAAGTGCCTTCATTCATCACCTGCTCGACGATCTCGCCGCGCTTTTCTTCTCCCAGACCAAGTTTTTTCAACGCCTCATCAAAACGCGGACTCGCGTATGTGAGCGTCAAATCCTTGCCATTGTCATTAACGTGACGGATATACGCGAGTGCAAAAACAGGTTCACAGCCGTAGCCTTCGCACCCCGCGACAGTGGCAATCGTCCCCGTCGGCGCGACTGTGGTCTGCGCCGCGTTGCGGATGCCGTGCTTCTTGATGCCCTTTGTAATCGCATCCCACTTCACATCGGGTCTGCCCCAATTATGTTCATACTTGACCAACGACTTGGGCGCTTCCCATTTCAAATCATCCATATCATAGATGCTGCCTTCGATGGCGGGGAAAGGTCCGCGCTCTTCGGCGAGTTCCACGCTGGTCATCATCGCATGATAGCGGACGAATTCCATCACCTGCGCGCCAAACTCCTGACCTTCCTTCGAGCCATAACGCACGCCGACATGGTACATCAAATCCGCGAGTCCCATGATACCGAGACCGATGCGCCGCGCGCGATGAGCCGCCTCCTTCAACTGCGGAACAGCAGGCACATAGGCATTCGCCTCCACCACGTCATCGAGAAAACGGGTTGCAGTCACCACAGACTGGCACAAGGTTTCCCAATCTACCGTATTATTTTCCCCGCAGTGTTCGTTAAGGTTCACCGATCCGAGACAGCAGTTTTCGTAGCTACCTAAAAATTGTTCTCCGCAGTTAGCCGAAATAATTCCATTAACTGCGAATTGATGAAGAGGGTGATCTACTGTTAAGTTATAAACATCTTCAACAATATTTAAATCTTCAATCCAAGTGACTACTGTAGAGTCCTCAAAACAACTATTCTTTGTTTTCTCAAAGGAATCTGATTGACCAAAGTTTTCAACGAATCCAACCAATTCCATCTGTGGCATTACAGCATGACGAGACAACTTCACTCTATTCCCCGTTTTCATATCCCGCACCATACATTTTGAGCCATCATCCATAATTAAATTATGGTTCTCTGTTAAATCAATCATATAGCCATTGTCAAAGTGAATGCGGAATAACGGCTTTACACCAGTATGATAAGCAACAGCACGAACAAAAGAACCGTCTGGTATCAAGACTTGAAATTCCACGCCAACCAAATCTTTAATTTGAATTGCGCCTAAATCTGTGTGAACAAGATTTGTTCCGCGATGACACGGATTCGTCGCTTCTAACTGATACAAATGCGGAACGGGGTTATAACGATTCGCTGCATCCAAAAACAACACGCCGGGCTCGCCGTTATGATGCGCCTGCTTGACAATTTTGTTGAACAAATCGCGCGCGCGAACTTTTTTATAGGAATTGATTTTGATTCCTTTTTCTTCGGCTTGATCTAAAGTTCCGCTGAAGCCATGTTCTTTCATTTCTTGCAAATCAGGAAAACGCAAATCCCATTCTTCATCGTTCTTGACCGCGCGCATGAAATCATCCGTGATGCCAACGCTGATATTGAAATTGGTAATATGATTTTCGTTGATTTTACATTCGACAAATTCTTCCACATCGGGATGATCCACGCGCAAGACAGCCATATTTGCGCCGCGCCGCGTATTGTGAGTCACCATGCCATAAGCGAGATAGGTGTGATTATCCGCGACTTCGAGGTCAAGAGTCAGAGACCTGCCCGCTTCTTCCACGCCACGAACTTCTACAAACCAATAATCATCCACGGATGGCGCGTTCTCAAACGCAGCGGGATAATCCGCCTTAAGCAGGTCATAACCTGAACGAGTCAAGTTGCGCTCATCACGCATATAGCGCAAAATTTTGCGGCGTAATTGCGGCTCACTCGCGCGGAAGTTAAGATTCATCCCGCGTCCCTTTGCGTCAATTTGTTCGAGCGTAATCGAATCCAAAACGGGTTGCAGCCAATATTCGGGATTCGGCAAAACAAAGGAGGTTTCGCGGCGCAAGTCGCTTTCCCACGCATACGCGGAGACAAAACGCGAGCGCGGATCACAGCCGATTTTCTCACGCCATGCCTGCAATCCAATGGTAGAAGCAATTTTCACGTGATGAGAATCTGAATCGCCCCAGCGATCCAAGCCAGCCGAGGTTGTTCTCGTTTGGGCAGGACATCCCAGCCCAATTAACAACGCAGCAACTTCACGCGCCAATCGTTTGGAAGATGTACTCAAAGATGGGTAGCCATGAACGAGAGAACCATCCGCTTCGAAGAGTCCGCGCAGGTACGCGCCGACGATATTCTGCGGCGACTGACGAATCAAGCGCGGCACGGAAACTTCGCGGCTGGTTTGTTTCTCCAATCCGTTCATTTGCAAAAATTCTTTAAGCGCGGCGTTATCAATCACAAAAGTCACAGAACGGTCATTCGGCTTTTGCATTTTGTGAATATTGACTTGGAACAAACGCTCCAACAGCGCGGGCATTTCTTCCATCAAATAAGACGAGTGCGCCACGCTCACGCCTACGCGATGATCGTCCGCGCCTTTTGCCATAAATCCATCGCCCGCAAGATAACCGAGGAAAAAGGCAAATTCTTCGTCAAGAATGGATGGCAATTCAGGCATGATTTGGTTGCCATGCTTTTGGACGGGCTTCTTCAACGCCTGCAATTTACCCGCATGTTCGCCCAAGCGGACAACAATCCAATCGCCTTTTTGTAAATCTTGAATCTCTTTCCATTGCGAACCGAAATTTGTCATCACCTTCAGTTTGTGATTCGGCGTGCCAGTGATGCTCAGCCCTTCAGCGGTGTGAACGCGCAGCACTTCCGCCACGCCATTGTTAAAGCCGCGCGGGGAATTTTTTAAGCCCTCGTCAGTCGGCACAGAAAAATTATGTTCCTGCCAGCCTTCAGTTTTTGCGTCAACAATTTCATCAAGGCGCAGCAAGCCGTCATTCGTAAATACCAAAGTTTCGGGAAGCAGACATCCGCCCTGGGCAATCTCGCCAAAGGCATGGTCATAGACGCGCAAGAATCCGACGGGTCCCGTTGCCTGCCCCGATGAAGTTTTAACGAACGAACCCTTTGGGCGCAAACGCGAAAAAGAGAAACCATTTCCACCGCCTGTTTGTTGAATCAAAGCCGCGTCACGCAGAGTCTGAAAAATGCCCGCGCTGTCGCGTCCCATGTCGTCTGATATAGGAAGCACAAAACAAGCTGCCAGCTGTCCCAGCGGAGTGCCTGCGCCAGTAAAGGTCGGGGAGTTGGGAAAAAATTTCTTGCTACTCAATAAATGATAATACTCAACCGTTCGTTTTTCGACATCCGCGCCCCATTGTTCTTCGACTTTGGCGACGTGATACGCCACGCGCCAAAACATCTCTTCGACAGTTTCAACGGGTTTACCATCATTGCCACGGCGGACGTAACGTTTCATCAACACTTGCCGCGCGTTATCGGTCAATTGAGCTTTAGGCAACCCCTCTGGCGTAGGAATAGTTGGCAATAAGCCGTGTTGTAATTTTGAGTCTATAGACTTGGATGTCATAAAAAAATCTCCTAATAAATGTTGTAAACCTAAAGGCTTTCGCTAAAAAGCTGGATAATTGGAGCGACATTGAAGCGCCAGTTGCGTGAAGCCTGTCAGGTTTAATGACTAATCTTTAATCAAACGGTCAATTTCGGTGCGGATGGATTGAAGGTCATGCAATCCCAAATATACAATCGCGTAGCGGATATACGCGACTTGATCCACCTCTTTGAGAGTTTCCATCACCAAATCCCCCACCACGCGAGATGAGACTTCCGCCTTGCCTAATTTTTGCAATTTGGATTCCACCTGCCCGATCATGCGCTCGATATCCGCCGCGGAGACGGGACGCTTGGCGCACGAGATTCGGATTCCGCGCGCGAGTTTTTCGCGGTCGAATTCCTGCCGCGCCCCGTCCTGTTTGATTAATAATGGCGTGGCAAGAATCGGGCGCTCATAGCTGCTGAAACGCTGCTGGCATTTTTGACATTCGCGACGGCGGCGAATTCCGCCATTGGCATCGTGGGATGTATCCAGCACCTTTGAGTCGTGGTGCTTACAGTATGGACAACGCATAAGAAAAGCCTTTCAAAAATAGAACAAATGTTAGAGCCAGATATGGGCGTTAGAGCGCTGCATCCCCGTATATATGGCTAGAGTGGCGGCATTTTAGCATGGACACTCCCCCCGCGCAAGTAGGACTTTCGTATCAATTATCTTAAAATATTTGCGTTTTGGATTCTTTAAGATTGAAAGGAATGTGTCTCGACACAGGCTTGCCCCCGTCCGTCGCTGTATCGAGACCATCAAAGACGGATTCTATTTTGCGGCTCTTTCATCAGCAGCTTGCGCGTGCGCCTCAAGCCCTTCGGCGCGCGCGAGCACGGCGGCGTGCTTACTCAACTGCGCCGCAGAATTCTTCTCCAACGCAACAAGGCTGACGATATGGACGAAGTCCCAAACATTAAGCGGCGAAGCAAAACGCGCGGTGCCATTCGTCGGCATGACGTGGCTTGGTCCCGCGTTGTAATCACCCAGCGCCTCAAAGGAATGTTCGCCCATGAAGATTCCGCCCGCCGCGTAAATCTTATCGCTCAATCCCCACGGGTCGGCAACAGACAAACACAAATGCTCGGGCGCAAATAAATTGGCAAGTTCGGCAGCTTCATAAATATCGCGTGTGATGACAGCCCCGCTTTGATTTTTCAAAGATTGCGCGAGGATTTCCGCGCGCGGGAGATTCTCGACGCGGCGCGCGACTTCCGCGCCGACTGCTTCCGCAAGTTTGCGCGAAGGCGTAAGTAAAATCGCGGAGGCAAGGACGTCGTGTTCGGCTTGCGCGAGCAAATCCGCGGCGACCCACGCCGGCGAAGCAGAATCATCCGCGATAACCATCGTTTCAGTCGGACCTGCCAGCCCGTCAATGCCAACCACGCCAAAAACTTGACGCTTTGCCAGCGTAACAAAAAGATTTCCGGGACCGAAAATTTTATCCACCGCGCGAATTGATTCTGTGCCGTAGGCAAGCGCGGCAATGGCTTGTGCGCCGCCAAGCGCGTACACTTCTTCGATGCCAAGCAAAGCGCACGCGGCAAGCGTAATATTTGCCACTTCACCTGTTGCGCGGCTTGGCGGGACAGCGACGACAATTTCCTGCACGCCTGCCACTTGCGCCGGCACAGCAGACATCATCACCGTAGAAGGCAGCGGCGCGGTTCCGCCGGGGACGTAAAGCCCCACGCGCTTGATGGGACGGATGAATTGTCCCAGCGTGCCATCACCTTCCTGCATCATCCAAGAGTTGAGCGGCTGGCGCTGATGAAAACGGCGCACACGTTCAGCGGAAATTTCAAGCGAGGCGCGTTCTTCATCTGTGATGGATTTCAGCGCGTTTGCAAGTTTTTCTTTCGGCACGCGAAAACTTTGCGCGTCGAGGTTGTCAAGCCTTTTACTCCACTCGCGCAGCGCGGAATCACCGCGCTTGCGGACATCGGTCAAAATGCGCGTTACGGCTTGTTCAGGCGTAAGCGCCTCTTCGAATAATTTTGCAATTCCATCCAGCACATTTTGCGAGACGTGAAACTCATCCGGCGGCTGGCGTTTAAGAATGGTTTGCCTTGCCTGTTCAACAGAAAAAATGTTTAACATTTGATTTCCTTCTTGTAAAATATTTTATTCCAAAATTGCCCCTGCCGTTTGCGGGTCAAACCCTGGCGTCCATTTTGTTTCTTTGTTGTACCTCGCCCCGCTCAAATCAGCGCCGCTTAAGTTGGCGTCAACAAGGTCGGCATAATGTAAAATCGCTTTGTTAAGTTTGGCGCCGCTCAAGTCAGTTCCGCGCAGAATGGCTTCAGTTAAATCAGCCTCTAAAAATGTCGCCCCGTGAAAGTTTGAATCGCTCAAGTTGGCGTCACTTAAATTTGCCTTATCCAGAGTCGCATAGCGCAGTTTGGCAGAATTCAAGTAAGCCCCGCTTAAGTCCGCGTTGGTCAGGTCTGCCTTGCTCAAGTCACAGCCTTCAAAATTCAGCGGCTTGGGTTTGGTAAGCAGTTCTTCAAGTTCGTCTTGCGTAAATTGCATTGGATATCCTTTCAGTTTTTTTATGAAATTCGATTATATATCAGGTCAACCACAGGCAACCCTGCTTCACAAAGAAGAAATGTCACCTTTCAAAATTCACAGGAAATTTTAATGTATTCCCCCAGATTTTGTTGTACTCTAATAGCAGTAATAACAAGGAGGTTGCGATGGATGTACCGCCTGAGATTTGCAAGAGGGATGAACGTTATCCCTGAACGAGTTCGGTCTTGCACGTAAGCCTTATTGTTACTGAAACGTGTCGTAAATTGCAAAAAGGAGGTTGCGATGGATGTACCACCTGAAATTTGCAAAAGGGATGAACGTTATCCCTGAACGAGTTCGATTTTGTCCGTACGCTTGTCAGTTTGTGAAACATTTTGATAAGTCATGAAAAGGAGGCTGCGATAGAAAAAGCTCCTGAGTACATACAAAGTGGAAGGGACAAAGAGCATTTACTGGTTTTCGTGTTTTAGAACCAGACGTTCCCCAAACGACACAAGGGCTGCTGTCGCTCCTTCCTAATATAAAAAAGTTGACGGATGGGAAAACTCCCATCCGTCTTTTTTATTATGGCATCACTTCATGCACTGAATCACTTCGCCGCTTGCAACAAACTGCCGTATTTTCTCCATATATTCATACATCACTGTATCAGATTCAATAAAGGGGATGTGTTCGCGGATGAGCGCGTATGCGCCGCGAGTGCCTGCGCCGAGTTGTTTTTCCGCGCCGATTGCCTGCCGTCGGAAATCTACACCTTGCGCGGCGGACATCAGTTCAATGGAAAGAATCCGCTCGACGTTATCCACCACATCGCGCAATTTTAGCGCGGCTGTCGCGCCCATGCTGACATGATCTTCCACATTCGCGGAAGTGGGAATCGTATCCACGCTGGCGGGATGAGACAAAACTTTGTTCTCCGTCGCAAGCGCGGCGGCGGTGTATTGCAAAATCATAAAGCCACTGTTCAATCCGCCGTTATTCGTGAGGAAGGCGGGCAGCGCGTGGGTGTTGGAACATTCATCCGTCAAACGCATAATGCGGCGTTCAGAAATGTTTCCCAATTCCGCGACAGAGAACGCGAGATAATCCATTGCGATTGCCAGCGGCTCACCGTGAAAATTTCCGCCGGAGAGAACGGTGATTTCATCTTTGTCGTCAATGAAAATCAGCGGGTTATCGGTGACGGCGTTCAATTCAATTTCAAAAACCCAACGCGAATAAGCAATCGCATCACGCACCGCGCCGTGAACTTGAGGAATACACCTTAAGGTGTATGCGTCTTGGACATTGAGCGATGTATGCTCGCGCGTAAATTCGCTGTCTTTCAATAAATTACGCAAATACGCGGCACACTCTTTTTGTCGCGGATAGGGGCGCAGGTTATGAATGCGCTCGTCAAATGCAAGGTCGGTTCCGTTCAACGCTTCGAGACTCAAACACCCGGCAATGTCGGCGGTCTGGCTGTATCGTTCCGCGCGGAGCGTTTGCAGCACACCAAGCGCGGTCATCACGGATGTTCCGTTTGTCAGCGCGAGTCCTTCTTTCGCCGCAAGTTTTATGGATGAAAGCCCCGCGCGCTTGAACGATTCCGCGCCGCTGATTCTCTCGCCCTGATACATCACCACGCCTTCGCCGATCATGGGCAGCGCCATGTGCGCCAGCGGAGCAAGGTCACCGCTCGCGCCAAGCGAACCCTTTTCGGGAATAATGGGATGAACGCCCGCGTTGAGCATTTCAATCAACAACTGCAAAGTGGAAAGCCGAATCCCGGAATGTCCGCGTGATAATGTATTTGCGCGGATGAGCATAATCGCGCGCGTGGTTGGGATGTCAAACGGGTCGCCAACTCCCACCGCATGGCTGACCAAAATATTTCGCTGAAGCTGCTCCACATGGTCAGGCGGGATGATTTTATCTTTGAACGCGCCGAAGCCCGTTGTGATTCCATACGCGATGACTCCGCGTGAGAGAAGAGTCTGCACCGCGTCCGCTGCGCGCGTGACAAGCTTCTTCGCCGCGTCGCTAATTTCCACGCGCGGAGAGTTGGGGTCGCCATACGCAACCGCGTATACTTGGTCAAATGTTAAACTTGTGCCGTCTAAATAGATGGTTTCCATGTGTCCTCCGTAGAACAGGCTTAAGCCTGTTCTACTTCATCATCGGCACTTTGACGCCGTTGGCTTTTGCAAATGAAATCGCTTCTTCGTAGCCCGCGTCTACATGGCGGACGACGCCCATGCCAGGGTCGGTGGTTAGCACGCGCTCGATTCGCTTCGCGGCTTCGGGCGTTCCATCCGCGACGATGACCTGCCCCGCGTGGATGCTGTACCCGATGCCGACTCCGCCGCCGTGATGCAGGCTGACCCATGTCGCGCCGTTGACCGCGTTCACGAGTCCGTT
>DZBA01000103.1 GCA_022729775.1 Anaerolinea thermophila
TTAGGAACATCTCCCTCTGTATTGACTGTGGAAGGCGGCGCGGGGGCTGATACTTTAACCGTCAGCGGTGATGCGGATGCCAATCAAATTACCTTGTCCACTACGGATGTGGAAACTGTATCCGTGAATATGGGCAATGGTGATGATACTGTAAAGATTGGGGAGGTAACCAACGCGTCCACGTTTACGTTGAACGGCGGCGCAAACGATCTGCTGACCCCAACCACATACGGCGATACGGTTATCGTTTCTAATATTTCGCTGGGACTCTATCAGGTCTTCAAGAACATGACCGGGATAGAAACAGCGGATATTAACCTCTATGACCTAGTTACCGTTAAGGGCAGTTTCTCGATAGTGAAGGAAACCGGGCAAACGCTTTCGCTCTGGAACATTGGCAGCAATGTGGCGGAAACCGGCATTATCGCCGACCTGCTTGCCATTACCCTGACGAATGTAACTGCTTTTGCGGGTGGTAATGGTATTGGCTTGAATTTGCAATTGGCAAGCCTCGCGATTGCATCATGGAGCGAAACCACGGGAAAGAAGCGCAGCTGGTGGAGCGTAATTGGCGTCGTGGATGATGCTGACTTCGTGAATCTTCCAGATTTCGTGGCGACCTTTTCCGATGTCGAAATTCAAATCAACAAGGCGCATAAAGACACCACCGACCCGGGTAACCCTGTGTATACGGTGGTGGATTACAGCGCCACCGCTTTACCGGCGAGCGTAACCGCGCCATTTGGTAACTTAAAAAAGGAAAATTACGTTCAGATAGTAGGACACGCGAATATCAGCCTGTTCGATGACTTGGTGAGTTTCGAAGGCGATTTTGGCATTGAAAGCAGAGCCATGCAGACCGTGACGCTTTCCGACAGCAGCACCGCAGAAGCAAACCTGCTGACGATCGGACTTGCGGACGTGACCGCGTACTTTGGCTACGATGAATTGAAACTGACATTGAAAGATGTAGACCTTGCGATAGCGCTGTGGACAGAAACAGTAGCCACCGCGCCGCGCAGTTGGGTGAGCGTAATGGCATCGGTAGCCAGCATCGTATTCCCCGCGATAGCGAATTCAAGTTTGGTCTTCTCGGACGTGTCCTTGCAGATCAACCGCGCAGACAGCAGCGCGACCCCATTGGTAGTGGACTACAAACGGGACGCGGATGGCAACGCGCTTGCCACGGATTTGGAAGTAGTAGTGGGACCGTCGAAAACGGTCACCTTTGAAATAGATGGCGCGAACAACCAGTTCATGCAAGTTGTTGGGCATGTGGAAATAAACTTGTTTGACTTCGTGACGGTTAAGGGCGGCTTTGGGGTGGAAACGCGTACCGACCAGACGATTACCCTTGCAGGCGGAGCGAGCGCAACCGCCAATTTATTGTCCATTGGTCTTGCGGATGTGACCGCCTTCCTCGGCTATGACGGAATTGGCATCTCGCTGGAAGGCGTGAACCTTGCGATAGCGCTGTGGACAGAAACAGTAGCCACCGCGCCGCGCAGTTGGGTGAGCGTAATGGCGGATGTTGCCAATATCTCTTTCGATGGCATTGATTTTCTAACCATCGAAGCGAGCAAAGTTAATATTCTAATCAACCAGAAAGATGCCACTGACGGAACCGTTGTGGACTACAAACGCGATGAGGATGGAAATCCCACCGCGACTGATTTGACTGTCGGAGTAGGACCAAGTACGGACGTTACCTTCGATATTGACGGCGCGTTGGGCGACGTGATTCGCGTATCGCTTGGGACCGCCACCCTCGGCGTGGACGGGCTGTTCTACATCACCGGTTCATTTGCCTTTGAAAAACGCACCGGCGATAAAGTCACCGTCAAGACCGGATTAAGTTCGACGTTAGTGAATACGAATCCAACCTTGAAAGCCGGGCTGGATAAAATCGCGGGTATTAGCGCGGATTACACACAGATTAACAATCTGGCAGTCAATACCATTCTTCTTGGCGCGTCCAATGTCAGCATCTATATCGGCGGCGGACCGGAAGACAATATATTCTCAATCACAGGCATTAGCTTTGCGCTGGGGTTGTTCTTCTCACAAGAAACCGCAGACCCCGACCAGGTCGTGCCTTTGCTGTACGCCCTCAAAGCCAGCAAGGAATTCGCGGCGGATTTCGAAATTGATATGAAAGTGGTGAAGATTGGGCTGGATAAGATCAACTTCCGCTTGAACGGCGGCTTGGCTTGGCGCGGAGTGGTTCCCTCAGTCAACCCGTATATCAACTTTACGTACACACCGATTACAGTCGAAACCGGCGCAGACCCGGTCCTGTTGGACTTCCAAACAGCGGTCATCGGCGTGGAATTGATTAATCCATTCATCAGCATCGCGGACTTTATCTACGTCGGCGCCGAGACTTTGCTCATCGAACACCGCGTCGGTAATATAGACGTGATGACGAACTTAACATCCACAGAGGCTGACCTCAAAGCCAGTTTACAGACGGGCATCAAGATTGGCTCGGTCGAAAGCGACCGCATTACCGGACTCGAAGCGAATATCAATGTACTGGCTGCCACCAACGTTACGATTTTTGTTGGCGGCGTCACCAGCGAGGATGCCATCATTGCCCTCGAACAGATTTCCTTTGGTCTCGCCATTGTCACCTCCACCAAAGCAGCCGACCCCGGACGACTTGTGCCGATGATGTTTGCCTTGAGCGCCAAATGGGACGACCCGCTGGATATTGACTATGAGGGGATGAAAATCAAGGTCGGTCAACTGTTGGTGAAAGTCAACGCGGGCAGCGCATGGAGATCCGGCGCGCCATCCCCGTTTGTGAATTGGACGACGGCTGCGACCTTTGGCGCGGATGGAATGGACTTAACCACCGACGGCTCACTCAAAGCCGACTTTAGCTATGCCATGATTCGCGTGGAAGCCAATTACGCGGTGGTCAACCTGTTCGATTTCTTCTACCTGACCTTCGACAACTTTACCTTTGAAAAAGGCTCCGGGATGCAGGTGAGCGGCTCCACCGGTTTGACGCCTTTGTCCCTCCCCACCGCTGCGAGCAAGCCCAACTGGGCAAGAGTCGTTGCTGACGGAATCATTAATCCTTTAGACCTAATAGGCAGCTTTACGGACGTGCCGTTTACCAACCTGCCGATGGATACGCTCTTGCTGGGCGGCGCGAATATTCGCCTGTTTATTGGGTATGGTCCCTACTTTTTAGATACAGACGGCGACGGCGATGTAGACGGCGATGACCTGCGCAGCGAAGATGCCATCGGCTTTGCTTTCGACAGTTTGAGCTTCGCCTTGATGATCTTGCAGGATGTGAAGTACAAAGTCTTCCCGACCATGTTTGCCCTTCAGGGACTTGCTACTGGCATCGAAGTGGTGGGCTTGGACTTCCTTGCCTTAAGCGCCCAGTCGTTTGGCATTTCGCTGAACATGGGCAATAAATGGGACTCGAATTCCGACAGCGCCCCTTATGTGAAGTGGGTTACAACCTTTGGCGTGGATGGCTACAAGGCAATCGAAGGCGGCGACCTCGGCACCAAAGACGATGATATCTACTTTGAGTTTGAACATAAAACGATAAAACTTGCCATCACCAAAGGCAAACTGGGACTGTTTGAAGTCGGTAAGGACGCGAACGACAACCCCTATTACTTCTTCCAACTGCAAGG
Organism: Anaerolinea thermophila; assembly: GCA_022729775.1. Taxonomy (GTDB): domain Bacteria; phylum Chloroflexota; class Anaerolineae; order Anaerolineales; family Villigracilaceae; genus Villigracilis. The sequence goes on from DZBA01000103.1 coordinate 3,663, forward strand.
CTCCTTTGCCTTTGAGCAGGGCGCGCGCTATTCGGCAACCATCAATAACGACACTGGTATCGGTCCTGAGACCCTTATCATGGATATGGACGTCATCACCCTCGGCGGGCAGGACATCTACGCCTTCGTCGGCATGGGCGGACTCGAATCCGACGCGAACGGCGACCCCATTGAAGATGCTAATGGAGACCCGGTAGTCGTCTCTGGCTCGGTGGGTTTTGCCATTGCCGACCTCGACTTTGGCATTGGACTCTTCAAACCGACGATGTTGAGCATGTTGCCGGAACAGTTCCGCAGCAGTGTCATCTTTATCGCCATGGACGCTCATGTGGATATGGCGGGCTTCGTCGGCACCGAGAGCATCGCGTCCATTGCCGTTTGGGATGTTACCCTGCAGCTCAACACCATGGTTGCGAATGTGGGCGGCAAGCCAATTCCGCTGCCCTTCTACATTGACTTCAAGGACGGCTTTGAAATTCCCACCGGCGCGGGCGGTACCGACCCGGTTAATATCACCTACGACACCTGGTTGATTCGCGTGTCGGTTGGCTTCTTCGAAATGCAAATCGCCGAGTATGTGTATCTGGCGGGCAGCATGGCGCTCAACATCGGCGAGCAAAAGGAAGTCACCCTCAGCGACGGCTCTAAGCAAATGGTTATGATTATGTCGCTTGCCGCGAGCGGCGTGTATGGTTTCATTGGCTTCAATGGACCCTACATCACCGACACGAATAACAATCACGTCATTGACGCGGTAGATGTGGCAAACCCCGATGCGGACGCGGTCGGCTTTTCGCTGGAAAACCTGAACCTCGCGATTGTGTTGATGGCGGCTTTGCCCTTGACCGATTTGAAGGTCTTCCTTGCCATGAAAGCCTCCCTCGATGCATTGCATCTGGTCGGTGTACCGGGTGTCACTGCGGAGGCGACAGATTTCCTCGTCAACCTTAATATGTCCACCTTTATCAATGTGAGCGGGGATTATGTGGTGGTGGATTTTGCCGAAAGTTTCCCGGCGGAAGCGCCCGGCGTGGATAATGATAAAGACGGCAGGATGGGCGAACCGGCTGGCTATCAGGCAACGGACAGCGTGGCGCCCCTCTATGTGGATTACGACTCCTTCATCATCGAAGCTGCCGGCAACCTGCAACTTGACATTGCCGATGTGTTGACCATTACCGGCGCTTTCCATATCAAAGTGACCGAAACCGAATTGGAAATTCAAGCCGCCGCGGACTTCTCCTTGCATGTCGGCGACATGAATTTATTGAGCGGCACGGCGAGCGTTGCCTTACGAATGGTTTGGGACGATGCTGATCCTGCCAAGCAGGGCATGGTCGGATATGTGGATTTGGCTGTCTCCATCGGCGCACCGGATCGCGCGGGCTTTGGTCTGATGGGACACTTCCAATTCCAAGTCAATACGACTGATATTTCACAGGATATTCTCTGCTTTGAAGTGGATAACGCCACCGGCTTGGTGAAAGACCAAAACAGCGACAGCGTGATTAATCAAGCGGATTACATCACCCATTCCATCGAGGCAAATTCCTTTAGACTGTTCATCGGCGGCAAACTGGTCGTCGGCGCGTTTGAGGTGTACGGCGCGATTACCTTCTCGTTTGAGGAAGACAAATTTGCAATCAACTTTAAAGCGTACGTGGACGCGTTTGGCGCGAAATTCACCGTGCTGGGCGACGGCGTTCTATTTGCCGACCCGTTTGGCATTGCTTTGGACGTCAAACTTGGCGTTGATGGGCAATTCCTCTCCGCTTTGACAATTACCGGCGTATTCTGGCTGCGGATTAACACCACCAATCAGGTGGTCGCAAAAATTGGCGAAACCACGCTTGCCGAGCCAATCCCTGCCGGTCCTTACGTCCGCATTTTGGTGGCAAAGTCGGAGCTTGAGCCGGATGAAGCCGCTTCGCTGATGGTTAATGTAAGCGGCTTGGATATTGCTGGTTTCACCGCCAGAATGTTGATTGAATTCAAAGAAGAAAACGGTGAATTGGTGTTGTACGCTGAGCTAACCAAAGTCACCATTACCATTGCCGGTGAAACGCCCGATTTTCTGTCCGCGACGGTTTACATGCGCATCAGCGAGGATGGGTTTGCAGTAGCGGCGCGCATCGGCAGCACGACGGGCGTGCCTGAGGTTTACACTTTTACCGAGCCAGTCACCGGCAAGGTGTGGAAACTGGAATATCTCGGTCAGGTGACCATCGAAGTCAATACCTACAATCATGAAGTTACCCTCGGCGATATTACCTTACCGGCTGGACCTCATGCCGATATTGCCGGCTTGGCTTCTTTGAAACTGACGCGCGATTCCATGCTGATGTTCGAAATCTACGGCAGCATTACGATAAAGTACGTGGAAAGTAGCCGAGAAGGATCCGCCCCAATCATCACTCATGAGGTTGCCACGATAACAGTCAGCGGACGCATCGTCTTGGGACCGCTTGGTTCCTTCCTTGTGGACGGCAAACTGGTCTTTAATGTGGATAGAGAAGTTACTGGGATTGATGGTCAGGGAAAAGAAATTTTGAAAGTTGTCAGCGCGGGTAACTTCTTTGCCGCGTTGCAAGTCTCGCGCGCAACTGGCGAGGAATTGGCGCAAGCCACTGGCTTCTCGCTTGCCGCGTGGTACCAGCTCGAAATCAACCTGACGGATTCAGACCAAACCTTCACGCGCGCCCAAATTGGCGTGGATGGACTTCCTGTAAAGATTGGCGCTGATATCCAATATGAGGATGTCATCATCGCCAAGTGGTCGGCGCGCATCTTCGCGGGCGGGGTACTCTCCATTGACGGTTTCCTTGACCTGATTGGCAAATTCGAACTCACGGTCAGCGGTACCGGCTTGGAAGTGAACTTCGACGCGTATGTAAACGTGTTGGGCAACTCCCTCCATGCCACAGGCGGCGGCGGAATTTACGCGGGCGCGGAAGGCGGAATCGCCTTCGCTTTGATGCTGGAAGCCATCGTCAACATTCCGCTCGTCAAGTTCAATGCAAAGATTGACCTGCGCGTCAACACCACCAGCATTTCCCATTCCTACGGGATTGCGAACCCGGTGGCAGGAACATACACGGCGGATGTTGACCCGCATACGTTTATGATTTACATAGACGGCGACCTGGAAATTCTCGACCCGAGCGATGCGGATAACACGCTGGTAACGATTACCGGCACCTTCAAGATGCGCGTCAGCCCGGACGGTTTCACCGTCGAGGCGGCTGGCTCTGCAAACATTCCGCTCTTTGGCAATCTCAGCGTTGGCGGCTATATGAGCGTCACTTCGGCGGGCTTGGTTGCCAGCCTTGCCATCACCGCCGGTACTACTTTGAGCGGCGCTGGCATCAGCGGAATTTCCATCAACGGGCAGATGCAGTTCGAAATCAATACGACTTCGACTGAGCAGCCTATCAAGCGTTTGAACATTGACCCGCACACGGGCGAGGTCAGCGGCTTGGTGGATGGGACGATTACCGCGCAAACGCTGCGCCTTTCGGTGGGCGGCGAGTTTATATTCAATTCCTTTGTGATTTCCGGCAGCATTGACCTGACCATCACGCCGGACAAAATCAACGTAAGCTTCAATGCCTACCTGTCCTTGGGCGAACTTGGCGAAGTGAGCGTGGTGGGCGGCGCAATTTTCAGCATTAGCCCCGCGTACTTTGCCATGTATCTGGAAGTGGCTGCGGTCATCTCCCTGACTGACTCTTCCGGCAGTTTCCCCCTCGTCATCAAAATTGAAGGCGACGTCGTCATCGAAGTCAACACCTCCGACGCGGGAATTCTCTGCACTGACTTGAACCCCTCTTGCTCGGCAAAAGAAGCCGACGGAACAACCACCTATACGATACAGCCGGGCTTCAAAGTCTCGATTGACGGCGTGTTGACTGTTTGGGTGCTGAAAATTGACGCAAAACTGGCAATCACATATGACGCGACGTCCAAAGTCTTTTCGATTGCTTTCGACGTGCATACAAACTTCTTCGGCTTTGACCTGCGCGTGGATGGGTACGTCAAATCCGATGGCTTGTTTAGGTTCCATGGGACTGTGGACGCAACCATTCATTTTGGTACCCTCCAGTTGCGCGGCGGCATCGAACTGCTGATAACCAACGACCCCTTTGAATTGTATGTGCGCGTCTATGGCAGCGTGCGAATTCACATTCCCATGCCGTGGTTCATCCCCGATATCAATATCACTATTGCGAGCGTTGAAGCCAGCGCGCAATTGACTGCTGCCAGCATCATCTTACGTGCTGAGGCGTGCGCGTTGTGGGTCTGCTTGAGCGGAACAATTGTGTGGAAACTTGGTCCCGACCCGGTATTGGGACATCGCGGTTCAGATGACCCCTCGAACCCGCTATACCACGTCCTCTATCTCAATATGGGCGCGGATGCGCACTTGCGCGGCGCAGCCTTTGCCGATGATTTTGGCGAATCCTTCCTGGTGGAACATGAAGGCGGCTCGCTGGGCGATGAAAAAGTAAAAATCAAAGCGTTTGGTGTCGAGCAGAGCTTTGAACATATCAATAAAATCATTGTTAGTGATGCCGGGCTGGGCAACGACTCGGTGGTGTTTGGCGGCTTGATTGCCTTTGACGACGACGATAATCCCATCCAGCCTCCCGCGCTCCTGTCGGATGTAGAAGCGCATGGTGGTGTGGGGAACGATTATTTCTTTGCCACCAGCACGGGACGCGCGGTATTCTACGGCGATGACGGCAATGATTACCTGACCGGCGTGAATGGTTATTGTGAATTCAGCGGAGGCGCGGGCAATGACGCGCTGCGCTGCGGCAATAGCGGCTCCACAATGCGCGGCGGGGACGGGAACGACGTGCTTGCCAGCGGCAGCGGCGTGGACAACCTCTACGGCGATGCCGGGTATGATTCGCTCAAAGCCGGCGGCGGAAACGATATTCTCGAAGACGACGGCGCAGGCGCTTTCTTCTACGTAACGGATTACCTGAAGGACACTGACGGAAACTACGTGAAGGATGCAAACGGGAAGGACATTCCCATTCAAGTTGCGACCCAGGTTGCTTTGCTTGGTGAAGACGGCAACGACATCATTAGAATTACGGGCAACGCCAGTCATGTTGTGGAATTCAGCGCTAAAGTTAATGTTGACGGAACTTGGTTTACCCTTACCGTGAGCGGGGATGATGGCGACGATGATCTGACGGTTGATAACTCCGGCGACACGACGGTCAATATTATGACGTTGACAAATGTCGCATTGATGGGAATTGGGCTGAACCCGAATGGTATTTTGTCATACGTAACCGTCGAGGTTTTGACCATCCTGCTTGGTTCTGGCAATGACACATTCACAATTAACGGCACACATGCCGGCACGACGACACTTAACACCAACGGCGGCAACGATACGGTCAATGTCCGCGCGATAAGCGGCGCGACCACAATCAACGGCGGCGCGGGGAACGATGCGGTGAACGTTGGTTACTCTCTTGCGACGGTGAACGCCATCAGCGCGCTTTTGACAGTGAACGGCGAAGCGGACACGGACACCTTGACGGTGAACGACTCCGGCGACGTGGCGAACAACACCGGCGAATTGACCGCGACACAAATTACCGGGCTTGACATGAGCGCGGGCATTACCTACGGCACATTTGAAGCCGTGAATATTTTGCTCGGCTCCGGCAGCGATACCTTCACCGTGACGAATACGCACGCTGGGACAACCACGCTGAATACGAACGATGGCGCGGATACGATTACCGTGACCGCAACCTCTGGCGTGACGACCATCAACAGCGGCAACGGCGCGGACGTGGCATACATCCGCAGCATTGGCGCGGCGTTGACCTTCAACGGCGGCGCGGGCAACGATGCGGTGACTGTTGGCTCCTCTCTTGCGACGGTGAACGCCATCAGCGCGTTATTGACAGTGAACGGCGAAGCGGATACGGATACGCTGACGGTGAACGACTCCGGCGACGTGGCGAACAACACCGGCGAATTGACCGCGACACAAATTACCGGGCTTGATATGAGCGTGGGCATTACCTACGGCACATTTGAATCCGTGAATATTTTGCTCGGCTCTGGCAATGACACCTTCACCGTGACGAATACGCACGCTGGAACAACCACGCTGAATACGAACGATGGCGCGGATACGATTACCGTGACCGCCACCTCTGGCGTGACGACCATCAACAGCGGCAACGGCGCGGACGTGGCATACATCCGCAGCATTGGCGCGGCGTTGACCTTCAACGGCGGCGCGGGCAACGATGCGGTGACTGTTGGCTCCTCTCTTGCGACGGTGAACGCCATCAGCGCGTTATTGACAGTGAACGGCGAAGCGGATACGGATACCTTGACGGTGGACGACTCCGGCGACGTGGCGAATAACACTGGCGAATTGACCGCGACACAAATTACCGGGCTTAACATGAGCGCGGGTATTACCTACGGCACATTTGAAGTTTTGAATATCCTGCTTGGTTCCGGCAATGACACCTTCACTGTGACGAACACGCACGCTGGAACAACCACGCTGAATACGAACGATGGCGCGGATACGATTACCGTGACCGCCACCTCTGGCGTGACGACCATCAACAGCGGCAACGGCGCGGACGTGGCATACATCC
>DZBA01000104.1:0-2622 GCA_022729775.1 Anaerolinea thermophila
TTCTGGTTTTCTGAATCGCGCTGATTTTTTATTCAACAATATCCAATGGGAGTCGTTCTTTACTTCTCGCCGTAAGGCGAGTCGATTTTTGGGAAAAATGTCTTAACCATGATGAGGAATACGAATTAAATAACTTACCATGTCATTCCGAACGGAGTGAGGAATCTCTGCAATTGTCTCATAGACCATTCGCTTCGCTCAGGGTGACATGCCTAAAGGCGTAAGTTATTTAATCCACGTTACTTAGCAGGATGATAGGATATCCATGATTGTAGGTCACGCTTCAAGCGTGACCTACGCTTCTTTCATACAAAACCTTTCCTCTGGCAACAATATCGTGGATGAAGAAGTTTCTTCGGTCTGCCAACGCGCTTTTCACTTCGGCTGGCGTTTTGACGATAATATCTACGGGGAATTGGCGCGGACGTAACAGCCGCCCGACGGTCAGGTAGCGGTCTTTTGTCTTTTGCCTCGTCTTCATAATCACCAGCAAATCCACATCGCTGTCGGGGGTCGGAGTCCCATACGCGTATGACCCAAAGAGGATGATTTTTTCGGGGTCAAGTTCTTCCGCGATTCTTCTCACCGCTTTGGGCAGGGTCTTCGCCACAGGCGGGAACCCAATCGGCTGCACATCCTTCGGCAGGCGCACCCGCTTCAATCGTATCAGGGACTTTGTTTTCATTCTACATTCCTCATTCTGCCTTCTGCATTCCCTACAAATCCACCGTCGTGTGCAAGCCTGGGTAAAAGATATGCTTCACGCCGTTTTCCTTCAACTTCTCTTTGAGCGGAGTCACGCCGCGCAGCTCGCCGTGAACGAGGAAGATATACTCCGCGCTGTTCTTCACGCGCGAAGCGTATTCGACGAGCAGGTCTTGACCCGCGTGCGCGGAAAGTCCGCCAACGGTGGCAATCTCGGCGCGGCGGGCATACGTATCGCCGAAAATTTTGATGTGCGGTTCGCGTTCCGCCAACCTGCGTCCCATTGTTTCGGGCGACTGCCATGAAACAATCATAATTGTATTTTTCTTGTTTTCAATCGCCCAGCGGATGTGATAAACCACGCGCCCCGCCTCTGCCATGCCCGAAGCGGAGATGATAATCATCGGGTCGGTGCGCTCGTTCAGCGCCTTCGATTCTTCCAGCGTTTTGACATAAGTCAGGTGTTTGAATTCCAGCGCGGGATGCCCGTCGCGGATTAATTGATTCATCTCTGTGTCGAAACATTCGGGATGTTTGCGGAAAATATCCGAGGCGTTCACCGCCAGCGGACTATCCACATACACGGGGACTTTGGGCAGCTCGTTGTTTTCGTACATTTGATTCAGGTTGTAGACCAGTTCCTGCGTGCGTCCCACCGCAAACGATGGAATAATCACTTTTCCGCCTCGGTCTAACGTGCGCTTGATAACGTTGCGCATTTCGTTGTATGCTTCTTCAGGTCCGCGATGGGGTTTGTCGCCGTAGGTGGTTTCCATCAGCAGGATGTCCACATCATCCGATGGCAGCACAGGGTCGCGCAGGATGGGCATTCCGCGCCTGCCGATATCGCCCGAAAACCACAAATGTTTCTTGTGATGTTTTTCTTCTATCTTCAACGAAACCGAAGCCGAGCCGAGGATGTGTCCCGCATCGTGCAGGGTGGCGGTGACTCCCTTCACAGGCTCGAAGGGCTCGTCATAACGAAACGGCTGCAACAAAGGCTCGACTTCCTTCGCGTCCTCTTCGGTGTAAAGCGGGTCAACTTCAGGCTCGCCGCGCTTCAAGTTGTGATAGCTCGCGCTTTGCGCCTGCTTCTCCTGTACGTGACCAGAATCGCGCACGACGATATCGGTCAGGTCGGCGGTGGCGGTGGTGCAATAAATCAAGCCCGAAAATCCCTGCTTGATGAGATTCGGCAGATTGCCCGAATGGTCAACATGCGCATGAGAGAGAATTACCGCGTCAATTGTTTTTGGGTCAAATGGGAACGTCCTGTTTTTTTCAATCGCTTCTTTACGCTTCCCCTGATACAATCCGCAGTCCAGCAACAACTTTGAACCGTTCACTTCCACCAGATGCATAGACCCCGTTACTGTTTGCGCCGCGCCGTGAAATCCGAGTTTCATTGTTCGCCTCCGCGTGAAGTATAGCCGTTGCGAGGCAGAGCGCTCTCTATATTTAACAAGAGACTGCTTCGTTCCTCGCAGTGACAAGCAGTTCTTTCACTTTTTATTTTAATCCATTATCATTCGACATTCAATATGCAAACCTCAGAATTTAATTACAACCTCCCTGAAACCTCCATTGCCCAAACGCCAGCCGAACCGCGCGATTCATCGCGCCTGCTGATTCTTCACCGCGCTTCTGGAGATGTGGAACACCGCGTCTTTTCCGACCTCGTACATTATCTGCGGCGCGGAGATTTACTCATCCTCAATCGGACTCGCGTCATCCCCGCGCGAATCTTCGCCCACAAAGAGACGGGCGGCAAAGTCGAAATTCTCCTGCTCCGCCGCCGCGACGAATTAACGTGGGAAGCGTTGGTGGGCGGCAAAGGCTTGAAAGTTGGGAAGAGAATATTTTTGGACTCCGAAGTCTCCCGACTTCGGGACGATGCAACGTTAGGCGCAAAGTCAG
>DZBA01000104.1:2722-10209 GCA_022729775.1 Anaerolinea thermophila
GTTAGGCGCAAAGTCAGGTGCAAAGTCAGGTGCAAAGTCAGATGCAAAGTCAGATGCAAAGTCAGATGCAAAGTCAGATGCAAAGTCAGGCGCAAAGTCAGATGCAACGTTAGGCGCAAAGTCAGATGCAAAGTCAGGTGCAACGTCAGATGCAAAGTCAGGTGCAACGTCAGATGCAAAGTCAGATGCAAAGTCAGGTGCAAAGTCAGGTGCAAAGTCAGGAGACTTTGCGCTCCAGCATGTCTCCGCTGAAATCATCGAACTCCTCGAAGGCTCGGAACGCCTGATTCGATTCTCTGAACCCATCGAGCCATATTTCCCCAAAGTGGGGAACATCCCACTGCCGCCCTACATCCACGAAAAACTCAGCGACCCCGAACGCTACCAAACCGTCTTCTCGCGCGATGTCGGTTCTGCTGCCGCGCCGACTGCGGGGCTGCACTTCACCCCGCGCCTGCTCGACGAAGTCAAAGCGATGGGCGTGAACATTGGATATGTCACTTTGCATGTCGGTTTGGATACCTTCGCGCCTGTGACCGAGGACGACCCCGCAGAGCATAAAATCCACACCGAATGGTGCGAACTTCCGCAAGAGACCGCCGACCTCATCAACGCGGCAAAACAAAATGGTGGACGAGTCATCGCGGTTGGCACAACCTCTGTCCGCACGCTGGAGTCTGCTGCCTCGCGCCTTACGCGCCACGAACCACGTATTACGGCATTTTCTGCCTCCACCTCCATTTACATCCTCCCTGGCTATCAATTCAAAATCGTGGACGCGATGATTACCAATTTTCACCTGCCCAAGTCCACGCTCATTATGCTTGTCAGCGCCTTTGCGGGGCGCGAGAAAATTTTATCCACTTACAACCTTGCCATCAAAGAAGGCTACCGCTTTTACTCCTTCGGCGATGCGATGTTGATGCTGTAGTTTGAAGGTTATAAGGTTGCAAGTTACACAACCTTAAACCTTCAAACCTTCAAACCTTAAACCTTTCAACCCTCTCCCATGACCCTAACTCAACTCAACAATCAAATTATTCAATGCCGAAAATGTCCGCGTCTGGTCGAATGGCGCGAAGAAGTAGCGCAGGTCAAGCGCAAGGCATACAAAGACCATGAATACTGGGGCAAGCCTGTCCCCGGATTTGGCGACCCGCAGGCGCGCGTCCTCGTCGTGGGACTTGCCCCCGGCGCGCACGGCTCGAATCGCACAGGGCGGCAGTTCACAGGCGACGCTTCGGGCAATTTTTTGTTCCCCGCGCTTTTCCGCGCTGGATTCGCCAGCCAGCCCGAGGCAACTTCCCGCGCGGATGGACTCATCCTCAAAGATATGTACATCACCGCTTCGGGTCGCTGCGCCCCGCCCGATAACAAACCCACCCCCGAAGAGTTGAATACCTGCCAGCCTTTTCTGGAGCGCGAACTGGCATTAATTCAACCAAAGGTCATTGTGTGTCTAGGTAAGATTGCCTTTGACCGTATCCTCAAAATATTTGCTGTCAAAAATTCAGCATGGAAGTTTGCTCACGGCGCAACTTATAACCTTCAACCTTCTAACCTTAAACCTGCAACCTTAATTTGCTCCTATCACCCCAGCCAGCAAAATACGTTGACGGGTAAACTCACTGTAGCAATGTTCGATGACATCTGGAACAAAGCCAAATCCCTGCTTGATTAACCTTCAACCTGTAACTTGTAACTTGTAACCCTTATGCCTCTCTGGAAAAAAATCCTTCTCGGATTGTTCATCTTCGCCTGCCTTCTCATCACCGTCGGACCTTTTCTCGTTTCCGTCCCTGATTATCCCAACCAAGTCACCGAAACATCCCTTGCCGACGCGGACAGTAAATTCATCGAAGTCAACGATGTGACCGTGCATTACAAAGAAATGGGGGAGGGACAAAAGACCTTCATCCTCTTGCATGGATTCGGCGCGAGTACATTTTCATGGCGCGAGGTGATGGACGACTTCGCGGCGCATGGTCGCGTCATCGCGTATGACCGCCCCGCGTTCGGACTCACTGAACGTCCCATGCCGCAAACGTGGACATCGAATCCCTATGGCATGAAAGCCAATGTCGAATTGTTACGCGGCTTAATGGATGTGATGGGAATCGAAAAAGCGATTCTCGTCGGCAATTCTGCGGGCGGCGGAGTCTCGGTTGCGTTTGCGTTGGAATATCCCGAACGCGTTGAGAAATTGATTCTGGTAGACCCCGGTGTCGGCGGCGGATATGGACCGCAGTTCCCTGCGTGGGCGCTGCCCATCATGTGGACTCCGCAAATGCGCCACCTTGCGCCGCTGATGATGCAGCGTTATCAAGAGAGCCTTCCGCGCACCATCACGCGCGAATGGGCGGATGAAAGCAAACTCAGTGAAGAAGTCAAGCAAAAATATCTTTCCGCGCTGACCATCGAAAACTGGGACAGAGCCTTCTACGAATTGACATTCGCGCCTGCCTACCCCGAACTTCGTCCGCTGCTGCCAAACCTCGAAGTTGAGACCATCATCATCGCGGGCGCAAATGACCGCCTGATTCGCACGTGGTACTTTGAAGCCATCTCGCAGGAGATTCCCGCCCCGCTTGTGTTATTATCAAATTGTGGACATGTCCCGCACGAAGAGTGTCCCGAAGATTTTATGAAAGAAGTAGAAAAATTGGTAGATTGGTAGTTGGTAAATTAGTAGGTTGGTAAATCGGGAATTCTCGTTTAACCTTCCAACTTTCAAACCTGCAACCTTCCAACCGCAACCCTATGACCCCAAACCTCATCACCCCCGATATCATTGCCCCTGATTTTGAAGTCGAAGACGTAAATGGAAAATTGATTCGTCTCTCTGACTTTCGCGGAAAATCTCCCGTCGTTCTCGCTTTCCTGCGCGGATTCATGTGACCGTACTGCCGCGCGCAGTTGGCGCGTATGCGCGATAGTTATCCCGAATTCCAAAAACGCGGCGCGGAAATTCTCGCCGTCGGTCCAGACAGTCTTAAGCCTTTCCAGAATTATTGGGAAAAAGAAAAAATCCCATATACTGGCTTGCCCGACCCGACTCACCGCGTCGCGCGGTTATATCGTCAGGAAGTGAATCTCTTCAAGTTGGGACGTATGCCCATGAATGCCATTGTAGACCGCGATGGATATATTCGTTATGTCCATTACAGTTCAAACATGGCAGATATTCCCGATAATGAAGTGTTCCTCAACGTTTTGGATAAACTCAGCGCGGGCTGAAATTTACTCGTCCGCGCTGGAATCTTCCGCGCCAATGTCGGGGATCGCAGATTCGATTTCTTCCGGGCTTTGACCTGCTTCGAGGCGGTCTACCACTTCGTCGAATTCGGGGGGCAAGTCTTCGCCCATTTCGTTGCCCATCTTTTTCATCATCCGCGCCAGCGCTTGCGGGTCGTTTTCCAATCCTTCCAGACCTTCTATCCCATCCGCTGCCGATTCCATGCGGCTCTCGTCTGATTTGGCAATGCGGACTTTGGTCATGCGGCGGCGGACGTTCTTGCTCTTGCAGTGTATACAATGCACTGGCTTTTTTCCGTATTCGCTGTAGGTCAGGAACACGTCAAACCTTTGTTGGCAGGCGTTACAGATAAAATCATAAGTTGGCATACGACCATTTTAACGCAAATCAAAAACTCATGTTTGGTAAAATAAACTCATGCACACTCCATTTGAAATCCACAAACCCAATCCGCTTTTGATTGTCATCTCCGGTCCTTCCGGTGTTGGAAAAGACTCTGTCTTACAGCGTATGAAAGAACGCGGACTTCCCTTCCATTTTGTCGTCACCGCCACCACCCGTCCAAAGCGCGAAAATGAAATGGACGGAAAAGATTATTGGTTCGTCACCAAGGATCGTTTCGCGGAGATGATCGAAAAGAACGAGCTCATCGAGTACGCCATTGTGTATGGCGATTACAAGGGCATTCCCAAATCGGAGGTGCGCCAGGCGCTCGAAAGCGGCAAAGATGTCGTCATGCGCATTGACGTGCAGGGCGCGGAAAGCGTTCACAAACTCGTGCCGGAAGCCCTGCTTATTTTTATCACCTGCGAAGGCGAAGATGAATTGGAACGCCGCCTGCGCGTGCGCCGCACCGAGACCGACGACTCACTTTCGCTGCGCATTGCCACCGCGCGCAAGGAATTGCAGCGCATCGAAGCGTTCGATTATGTGATTGTGAATCAGGACTTCCACCTCGATGATACGGTGGATAAAGTCCGCGCGATTATTGACACGGAGCATTTGCGGGTCAAGCAGCGCAAGGTTGAATTATGAATCAAACGCCCGCCCCATCTTACAGCGAGGCTCGTCCGCAACAGGAAATTCGTATTTCAATTCCAACGGTAATTCCCGTGGTGACATACGCTATTCTTGGTTTTACAATTTTTATATACTTGATGCAGTCGCTGGTCACGATGGTGTTTGGATACGCGGTGAATAATATTGACTGGCTGGAAGTGTACGGCGCGCGCATCAACAGCGCCATCCGCGACGGGCAGCTGTGGCGGTTTATTACGCCTGTTTTTTTGCACGGCTCGCTCGCGCATATTTTCTTCAATATGTACGCGCTGACATCCATTGGCGCTTTCATGGAACGTCAATTTGGACATGTCAGGTTTGCGCTTTTATATTTTCTTGCCGCGTTTTCTGGCAATGTGTTTTCATTTTTATTGGGGAGTGAAGGCGGTTTATCTGTTGGCGCGTCCACTGCAATTTTTGGGGTGATTGCGTCTGAGGCGGTCTTCTTCTATCAAAACAAAAAATTGTTTGGATATCAGGCTAAGAAGGCGTTGAGCAACACAGCCTTTATTATTATAATTAACTTATTTATTGGGCTATCCCCCGGCATTGATAACTGGGGACATATCGGCGGACTGCTTGGCGGCGCAATCTTTGCGTGGTTTGCTGGTACGCGCTGGGAGGTGACCGGCATCCCGCCTGCCTTGCAGTTGCATAATAGGCGCGAAACGCGCGAAGTCATCACCGGAGCGGGTGTGGTTATTATCGTTTTTGGGATTTTGGCTTTGTGGGGGATGTTTCTGAAATAAAAAAACGCGGACGATTTTCTCGTCCGCGTTTTTGATTTGTGTTAACTCGCGTGCGCCAGTCTTGGGTCGAGCGCGTCGCGCAAGCCGTCGCCGATTAGGTTGAAGCATAACACGGTCAGCATGATCATCAAGCCGGGGTAAAAGACCAGGTGCGGGGCTGTGAATACTTGGTTGCGTTCCGCGCCGAGCATGGCGCCCCATTCGGGCGTAGGCGGCTGCGCGCCCAATCCCAAAAAGGATAAAGCGGCAGCGGATAAAATTGCCGAGGCGATGCCCAGTGTCCCTTGCACAATCAATGGCGTAAGCGCGTTGGGTAGAATGCGGCGGAAGAGAATGTGAAAGTTGTTCCCGCCAAGCGCGCGCGAAGCGGATACAAATTCTGTCTCGCGCACTGATAATACCGAAGCGCGCATTACGCGGGCGAAGATGGGAATGTCTACAATGCCAATTGCCAACAGCGCGTTGATCAATCCAGGTCCAAGCACGGTGACGATGGCAATGGCAAGCAAAAGCGATGGGAAAGCCAGCAGTACATCCATGACGCGCATGATGGCGTTATCCCACCAGCCGCCAAAGTAACCAGCCACTGCGCCAAGTATCGTTCCGATGATGATGGCAAACCCTACGGTGGAGATGCCCACCATCAGGCTCAAGCGCGCGCCGTAGAGCAAGCGGCTGAATTGGTCGCGGATGTTGCCGTCAATGCCGGCGAGATGCTGCGGTTGGTCTTCGGGGCATCCCAGCAAGTGGATGCAAGGCGCGGTGCGGGCTTTGATTCTCTGCGGCGGGTCGGCGTCTAACATCGAAACGGTCGGGTCATACGGGGCAATCCAAGGAGCGGTGATGGCAATGAGTATCAGAATGCCGAGAATGACAAGCCCAGCCATAGCGGAGCGGCGGCGGAACAGCCGGCGCCAGGTGGTGTGCCACATACTCACAGATTCTAGGGACAAGCCTTCGGCGTCTAGTTTGGTCAGGGGTTTTGTTTCAGCAGTCATTTTCGGATGTCCTTAGTCGAGGCGAACACGTGGGTCAAGGTAGGCATAGGAAATATCCACCAGAAGGTTGATTGCCACGAAGATGATGGCAATAACAAACGTGAATGCCTGCACAATTCCATAATCGCGGGCGGTAATGGCTTCATAGAGCGTGCGCCCCACACCGGAAAGCCCGAAGATGGTTTCGGTCAATACCGCGCCGCCAAGCAGGCTCCCAAATGACAAGCCAATGACCGTGACAATTGGAAGAAGTGAATTGCGAAAGGCATGCTTCAAGATGACGGAATGCCAGCGTAACCCTTTGGCGCGCGCCGTGCGAATGTAATCCTGTCCCAGCACTTCCAGCATGGCAGAACGCGCCATGCGGGCGATGATTGCCATGGGGATGGTTGCCAGCGCCAGCGTGGGCAGAATCAAATGCATGATGGAGTCTTTCAATAACTTCCAATTGCCGGTGAGCAGAGAGTTCAAAATATTCAGCCGACCGGTAAATTCAAGCGTGGCTGCCCACATCCCGCTTTCCGGTTTTATCCATCCCCATACTTCATAAAATGTATCGTCTGGAATGCCAGGGCTAACGCGCCCAGAAGGAGGCAGCCAAAAAGGCGTGTCTTTCAATAACAGGGAAAATACATAAGCCAGCATTAATCCAAGCCAAAAGACGGGCATAGAAACGCCGATGTTTGCCCAAACCATAGTGCCTACATCTAGCCACGAATTATGTTTCACCGCGGAAATAATGCCAAGTGGAATTCCGATAATCATGCTGACAATCAAGGCGGCAAGACTCAGCTCGACGGTAGTGGGCAGACGTTCGAGTAATAAACGCGTAACGGGCATCCCTAAACGGAAAGACTCGCCAAAGTTACCGCGGGTCATATCCATAATATAAATACCAAACTGTGTGAGGATGGGTTTATCCAGCCCTTTTTCTTGGATGAAACGAGCGCAAACTGCTTCGGTTGCTTTTTCACCAAGAATGGCGCGGCATGGGTCGCCGGGGATGAGGCGCGCAAGCGTAAAAGTAACAAGCAAAATACCAAATAATACTGGAATGGATGATAACAGACGGCGTGTAATATATTGGAGCATTCTGGGGTCTCCCTGTGAATACGGGATGGCGGTAACCCGCCATCCCGTATTTCTTTCAAACTTTATTACTGTACGACTAAGAACCGGGCTTCTTCATCAGACCCCAGAGATAGTCATAGTAGCTCCAGATGTTGCTGTTGCCAACATGGGTGGGAGAGGCAATGTTCAAGCCCATGTTAAAGGTGGCAACGACATCTTTCGCGTCGAAGTCGCTTCCATCGTGGAACTTGACGCCTGTTTTCAAGGCGCAGGTCCAAACGGTGAGGTCTTCATTTGGTTCGCAGGATTCAGCGAGGATGGGTTCGGTGGCGGTGCCGTTGACTTCGTAGCCGT
>DZBA01000105.1 GCA_022729775.1 Anaerolinea thermophila
GCGTAAGGTGAGTTATTCAAACTGGTCGAGCGTACTTTCGCCATGTGTGAGGATGTAAAAGCCGCGCGGCGCTCCATTGTTTTTATCGAAAACAAAATCAGTGACGATGTAGCCTTTTGCAAACGCGGTTTCAAATAACTCGCGCGTAAAGAAACGCCAATCGCGCGCGAGCGCAAAGTCTTTCACTTTGAGGTCGAGAAAGTCGGCGGGAATCTCAGCAAGCAGCAGGCGGTCTTCCAACGGCGGAAGATGCTCCGGCGGGCAGGGCAAGTTTGCGCCCGGTTTCTGCGTCGCGTACAGCGGATGCAACCCCGCCTGCGCCAGATGACTCATCTTCATCGTCGGGCGCGGATGTTTTCCCAATCTTGTTTCAACGCGGCGGGTGTTGACCCACAAATCCACCTGAAAACGGTCTGATGGCAGCCCGGCATTCAATCCATCGCGCATGTCGCCATATTCAGAACGGCGATACGTTGAGCAAACTGCGCCGAGTTTTGCAATGTTGAGATAGGCATTGCGGCTCATAAGCGGGTCATACGTCCACGTGATGTGGTCAAGCCCCTGGTGGCGTACGGTTTGCCATTGCGCGCGTTTAAGCGCAAAACCAATGCCATCGTCGCGGCTGTCTGGGTGAACGCCCATCATGTGCGAGCAATGCTTTGGGCGCGGACCATCCGGCGTGAATTCCAAGCCGGGGAATCCAAAGACAAAGCCTATCATTTTCTCTTCGACAAACGCGCCCAGCACAAGTCCGCCGTTGTGAATGGCGGTAATCAACATGTGCAATGGAACCACGTCGGTTTCGGAGTTGGGCCAAACATCGCGCTGCAAGTCTTCGACAAGGCGCATTTCTTCGGGAGTTTCGATCAGGCGGATTTGCATGGGAGGAAAGTTTAAGGTTGAAGGTTTAAGTTTTGCGGAATGACGCGGCTCTTTGCGTGATGGTATCCCACACGCGTTGATACCAGCGTTTGCGGATGAGATAGTCGAGGCGATAGGTAAAGCGCGCGGGCATCAATCCAAATTGGCGCGGCAGGGAATCCACCGCGCAGGTTCGGTTCACGGCAAAATAATCTAGCCAGAAGGATGAGATGGGAAAACGCGGCATAACGCCTTCGAAGAAAACGGTCAACCCGCGCAGGGTAATCGGCGAGATGGGCAAAATTAAACGGCGATGCCGCGTGACATCCATAATAATTTCGACAATTTGTTGCAGCGTAAAAAATTCACTGCCGCCCAATTCATACGTTTTATTGATGGTTTCTTTGCTATCCAGCGACCATAACATGCAAGTCACCAAATCTTCCACCCAGAGCGGCTGCACCACTGCGCGCCCGCCAGATGGGATGGGAAACACGCCAAGCGAAGACTGAATCAGCCGCGCCAGATTGTTGGTGAAATGGTCTTCAGTTCCATACACCAGCGACGAGCGTAAAATGGTGTATGGCGTTTTGCCTTTGTAAACAAATTCTTCGGCATAGCCTTTTGCCCTGAACGCGGGATACCCCGAAGAGCGTCTCGCGCCGATGTGACTCAGGTAAACGATTCTATCCACGCCCGCGTCTGCTGCGGCTTCGACAAGATTTTGCGTGCCTTGAATATCCGTCGTTTGCAAGTCGCCGCGGCTGCCCTGGGTTTCTTCGCTGGCAAGGTGAAAGACGACATCCACATCGCGGAGCGCGGCGCGCAATCCGCGCGTATCGGCAAGCGATACCACTGCCACTTCCACCGCCACGCCTTTGGGCAAACGCGGCGTGCGCGGCGAAGGGCGAATTAATGCGCGCATGGGACGCCCAACCGCGGAGAGTTGTCGAACCAGCGCGCGCCCGATAAATCCTGTTGCGCCTGTAATCAAAATCATGGAAGGGATTATATACCAGAAGGCGCGGCGAATTTTTTAGAGGAGTTGTAACAAAACCAGCGCGACCATCCCCGCCAGAATAGTCAGCAGCGTATTCTTTGAATACCACGCGACAATGGCAGCGACGATGCCCGCCAGCAGGCGCGTATTATCCAACGTGACGCTGAACTTCCCGCCCTGATATAACAATTCCGGGACGATGATGGCAGATAAAACAGCAGGCGGGACGTAATGCAGCGCGCGCCGCAACGTCTCTGGAATTTCAAATTTGCCAAATAAATAGATGAGCGAAAACCTCATCCCAAACGTAATCAAACCGCCAATGAGCATAATCAGCCAGATGTTCATTTTTTACCCTCCATAACCGTTCCGACGATGATGCCCGCAAACGCCGCGAGGATCAATCCCAACTTGAAGGGAAGCGCGTACGCAAGCAGGGCGACGACTCCCGCGCTTAATGCCGCCGCGACCATCGCGCGATTTTTCAGCGCGGGAACGACCATTGCGATAAAGGTCAACGGCAGCGCAAAATCCAGCGGCATGGATTCGGGGATTGCCGCGCCGAGAAAGACGCCCAACGCGGTGCTGGTCTGCCAGATGAACCAGAGCGAAAATCCCGCGCCGAGCAAAAACCAGTGACTCGTTTTGTTTACACCGTCGGCTTCGTATTTCAAGATGGTGGGCGCGTAGGCTTCATCGGTGAGAAGATACGAAAGCAGAAATTTCCATTTCAACGAAAGGTCTTTGAGATACGGCGCGAGCGACGCGCTATACAACATGTGACGCAGGTTGACGACGGCAATGGTCAGGATGATGACCAGACCCGGCGCGGCGTCTTTGACCAGCTGCGCGGTGACAAATTGCGCCGAGCCTGCAAACACAATGGACGACATCATTTGCGACGCCAACGCGGAAAGTCCCGCGTTCAATGCCAGCGCGCCGTAAATCATCCCAAAGGGGAATACGCCAATCAAAAGTGGGAACTCGGCGCGCACGCCATCCCAAAATTTTTTTCTTGCTTCGTGCATAGGTTCTCCATCTGAAAAAGGGTTGCACAGTTTTACCACAGACGGAACATTTTCGATTCTTGACTCTCGCCGCGCTCCCGCATATAATCACCGCCATTCAGAAGTAGTAAGCGTATCGTTGCCTGATAGAGAAGGAGACACAAAGGTGAAAGTCTCCGCAGGAAAACAGCGCGGAAGTCGTCTGATGTTTTCGCCGAAGAAATCTTTTGGAGAGTAGAACGGCGCGGGATTGCCCGTTATCGCAAAGGCTGATGATGGTCAGCATAAGAGCGTTGGTTTAGTCAGGTAGTCGCTTGGTCAAGTAGTCAAGACAAAGCGACCAAACGACAAACCAACGAATTGAGGTGGTACCGCGGAGCATACGCTTCGTCCTCTTTTGGACGAGGCGTTTTTATTTTAAGTAAACACGTAGACAAGTAAACATGTATACCTGTGTACGGATGTACCTGTATACCTACATCAAGGAGAACGAATGAGCAAACAGGAATTACCCAAAGCGTACGATTTCAAATCCACCGAGCCGCGCATTTATGAGGCGTGGGAAAAAGGCGGATATTTCAAGCCGCATAACGACCCGAACAAGCCGGACTTTGACCCGAACGTCAAGCCGTTTGTCATTTCCATCCCCCCGCCAAATGTGACGGGCGAGCTGCACATCGGTCACGCGATGTTTGTCTCGATTGAAGATTTGATGATCCGCTATCACCGCATGAAGGGCTATTCCACGCTCTGGGTTCCGGGCTCTGACCACGCAGGTATTGCCACGCAACTTCAAGTGGAGAAAATGCTCACAGGCGAAGGCACGTCCCGCGAGGCGCTGGGGCGCGAAAAATTCCTCGAGCGCACATGGGAATGGAAGCATAAATACGGCGGCATGATTTACAACCAAATCCGCAGACTCGGCGCGTCGTGCGATTGGGAGCGCGAACGCTTCACATTGGACGAAGGACTCAGCCGCGCAGTGCGCGAGGCTTTCGTGCGACTGTATGAAAAGGGATTGATCTATCGCGGACCGCGCCTGATCAACTGGTCGCCGGGACTCAAGACCGCTGTTTCTGACCTCGAAGTGGAATACAGCGAAGAAGAAGCGAAGTTGTATTATTTCAAGTATATGATTGCCGATGACGGTAGGGGCGAGTCTGAGACTCGCCCTTACATACCAGTAGCCACCATCCGCCCCGAAACGATTTTGGGCGATACAGCGGTGGCAGTGCATCCTGACGATGAACGCTATAAAAAATTCATCGGGCGCAAAGCCATCGTGCCGATTTTGGGACGTGAGATTCCCGTGATTGCGGATGAATATGTGAGCATGGAGTTTGGCACAGGCGCATTGAAGATCACGCCCGGTCACGACCCGAACGATTACGCCATCGCGCATCGTCACGGACTGCCGATGATTTCCATGCTGGATAAAGCGGCAAAGGTCAACGAGAACGGCGGAAAATATCAGGGACAGGATCGCTTCGAGGCGCGGAAGAATCTCTGGGCAGATATGAAAGACGCGGGTCTGGTCATCAAGGAAGAAAAATATGTGACCAAGATTCCGCGTTCACAGCGCGGCGGTGAAATCATCGAGCCGATGATCTCGGAGCAGTGGTTCGTGAAGATCGAATCGCTGGGCAAGGCGGGACTCGACGCGGTGAAGAATGGTCGCATTAAGATTGTGCCGGAGCGTTTCGAGAAGGTATATTACAACTGGATGGAAAACCTCGATGATTGGTGCATCAGCCGCCAATTGTGGTGGGGACATCGCATCCCCGTGTGGTATTGCCCCGAAGGACATCAGACCGTCACGCGCCAGGACCCGACCCAGTGCGCGACCTGCGGCTCGCAAGAAATTCATCAGGATGAAGATGTGTTGGATACGTGGTTCTCTTCGGGGTTGTGGCCCTTCTCCACGCTGGGCTGGCCCGAAGAAACTCCCGACCTTAAATATTTCTACCCGACTTCGTACATGGAAACGGGCTATGACATTTTGTTCTTTTGGGTGGCGCGGATGATTATGAGCGGTTTGGAATATACGGACAAAGCGCCGTTCCATACCGTGTACCTGCATGGACTGGTGCGCGATGAGCATGGACATAAAATGTCCAAGACCAAGGGCAACGTGATTGACCCGCTTATCATTATGAACGACCTCGGCACCGACGCGCTGCGCTTTACGCTGCTGGTGGGTTCCACGCCGGGCAACGATACCAACGTCGGCGTGAAGAAGGTGGAAGCCAACCGCAACTTTGCCAATAAGATTTGGAATGCGGGAAGGTTTGTGATTAGCGCAATTCAAGGAATTAGTGATCAGGAATCAAGTATTAGGAATCAGGAAGAGCCTAATCACCTAATCCCTAATACCTATTCACTTGCGGATTCTTGGATCTGGGCAAAACTGCAACAACTCATCCGCGATGTGGAGCGGCAGTTCCAAAACTTCCAATATGGTCAGGCTGGGCAGCAGATTTATGATTTTCTTTGGTCTGATTTTGCCGACTGGTATGTGGAAGTGGCGAAGATTCAAATTCAGAATTCAGAATTCAGAATTCAGACGGTGGAGACACTGACTCGCGTATTCGATATGTGTTTAAGATTATTGCATCCCTTCACGCCGTTTGTGACAGAGGAAGTTTGGGGACATCTTAAAAATGCGACTCAAGAATCGCCGCTTGCCGACCTCGCCAAAGATTGGTCGCCCATGCTCATCACCGCGAAGTTCCCCGAACCGCGCGAAGCCGAAGGCTGGGAAGAATCCAAGATCGCGGATTTCACTCTGGTACAGGAAATCATCCGCGCGATTCGGAATCTGCGCGCGGAGAAAAACGTCGCGCCGAGCAAACGCATCGCTGCGAATATTTCCGCGGGCGCAAAAGCGGACTTGCTCAAAGAACAGTCTCAAGTCATCGCATCTCTCGCAGGTTTGGACTATTCTCTACTCGCTATTCACGAGTCTCTAAAAGACAAGCCCGCCGACTCTGCCGCGCTGGTGGTTGGCTCTGTGGAAATTTACCTGCCGCTGGCGGGCATGGTGGACCTCGCCGAAGATAAAGCCCGCCTCGAAAAAGACCTCAAGGAAGCCGAGTCGCACATCGAGCGGTTGGAGAAATTGCTCGGCTCGGATTTTGCCAACAAAGCGCCCGCCGCTGTGGTCGCCAAAGAGCGCGAGAAGTTGAATGGATATAAAGATACTGCCGAGAAGTTGAAAGCGCAGTTGAAGTAGCGCATGAAAAAAACTCCGAGACAAAATCTCGGAGTTTTTATTTCAACGCGCGCGCTAATGAGCTGCAAACCACACGGCGGTTAAACCATTTGATATACTTGACACAACCAAAGGAGACTCCATGTCCACAGCCGAAAAATCACAAGTATTGACGTTGAACAATATGATCGCCTATCAAGAAGGCGCGGTTGTCAGCCGCCAGATTACAAAAACCGAAGCGGGCAATGTCACCCTGTTCGCGTTCGACCAGGAGCAGGGGCTGAGCGAACACACCGCGCCATTCGACGCGCTGGTTCACATCCTCGATGGCGAAGCGCAGGTGATCATCTCCGGGCGGGCGTTCGACCTGAAAGCCGGCGACGCAATTATCATGCCAGCGGATGAACCGCACGCGCTCAAAGCCACCCAAAAATTCAAGATGCTGCTGACCATGATCCGCGCCTGATGTTTGCCAGCATGACATTTCCATT
Organism: Anaerolinea thermophila; assembly: GCA_022729775.1. Taxonomy (GTDB): domain Bacteria; phylum Chloroflexota; class Anaerolineae; order Anaerolineales; family Villigracilaceae; genus Villigracilis. The sequence continues at coordinate 6,571 of DZBA01000105.1, forward strand.
TCTCTTTGTAAATTGCCGATTCCAATTTAGAATTTTGCCTTATAATTCATGTTTGGAATGACAATGATGTCCCATCTGCCCCCCACGAAAAGAAAAACAATTGCTGTGCTTGGCGCGCAGTTAAGCCGCGTTTGGGGCGCGGAGTTTATGGCGGGCGTGATGGAATCAGCCAAAGTCCATGACGTAAACGTCGTCTACTTTGTAGGCGGAAAACCCATCCCCATTGCCGCGCCAGATTTGGGCGGGCGTTCCTACGGGCTGTACGACATCATCAAACCCGGACAATTCGATGGCATTTTGCTTGCCGCCGACATCGGTCACACCTCCCCCGAAGATGTAAAAAGTTTTTGCAAAATATTCGCGCCCACGCCTATTGCGTCCTTCGCAGTTCAGGCGCAGGGCGTTTCTTCATTTATTGCCGACAACGACGGCGGAATGCGCGCTGTCATCCGCCACTTGATCGAAGAGCATGGCTACAAACGCATCGCCTTCATCCGCGGCAGGCAGGGACAAGTCGAATCAGAGATTCGCTTCAACGCATATAAAGCCGAGCTGCAATCGCACGGCATCCGCTACGAAGAGCATCTTGTCGTCGAAGGCGACTTCACCTCCGAAAGCGGACGCGCCGCCGTGCGCGAGTTATTGGATACGCGCGGAATGCGCGTGCAGGCAATTGTCGCATCCAACGACCGCATGGCAATTGGCGCAATGGAAGCCTTGCAGCAGCGCGGCATACAAGTCCCCGAAGGAATCGCGCTCACCGGCTTCGACGACATCAGCGAATCACAATCCATCGGCGTGCCGTTGACAACGGTGCATCAATCCTTTTACGACATGGGCAGGTTGTCTTTTGAGGCGCTGATCAAGAGACTGGACGGCGAGAACGTCAACGAAATCAACATCCTGCCGGCGCACCTGATCGTGCGCTGGTCTTGCGGCTGCCTTCCCGAAACGGTTAGAAAAGCGGAAGTGCTGCCCAAAGAAGTGGCGCACACCGGCAGATTGGAAAATAAACGCGATGCGGCAATCCGCGCATTGTTTGGCGCGGCTGGCATTCCAGAAAATGACCCGCGCAAAGAACAATACACCGATGTCTTTGGGCGCGCATGGGATACCTTCCTTATATGCTTAAACCAACCCGATAGAAGCGACACCTTCCTTAAGATGGTGCAAGCCATGGTGGAAGTATTGCAGCACAACGGGTATGAACCCGCCACCTGGCACAACGTCATCTCCATGCTGCGCAAGTATTCGCTGGGCGGCATATCAAGCAACACGCTCATCTTACGCGCGGAGAATCTCTTCCAGCAGGCGCGTATGTTGGTGGGAGAGTTATCGCAGCGCGCGCAGGCATTCCACCGAATGCAGCTCGAACAGCAGGAAGAAGCGCTCGGCAATTTTGGTTTCTCCATGGCGCCCGCCATGACCTTCGATGAAATCGGCGACGCCATTTCAAAGCACTTCCCATTGCTGGGGCTGGATCGTTGGTATGTGATGTTCTACAGCGATGTCAGCGCGCCCGGCTCAATCTCCTCCCCCACGCCGGACAGTTACCGCCTGCTTTTGCAATACGATGACCGCAAATTCGAAATGCCGGAGGAAAAATCCGCGCTTGCCACCGGGCGACTCGTCCCGCGCGGAAAAACCCCGGAAGACCATCGCTACACCGCGCTCGTGATGCCGTTATCGCTGGCAAGCAACCGCTTTGGATTCATGTGGGTCGAATTGGGTCCAACCGATTGGGAAGTATACGTGCGATTGCGCCACCTGCTTTCCAGCGCGCTCCTGCGGACAATGCTTGTGCAGCAGCGCGAACAGGCTCAAAAAGAAGTGGAGCGCCTGTTAAGTGAAGCGCGTGAACGCGCTGTCGAACTTGCGCGCGCGCGCGACGCAGCCGAAAAAGCCGCCGAGCAAAACGCAAAATTATTCGAAGCGGAACAGGCGCGCCGTCATGCGGTGGAAGGGCTGGCGCGTTCCTCGCGTCATCTTTCCTCTTTGATGACGGTGGATAAACTCCCCGAACAAATTCTCGAACAATTACAACAGGTACTTCCCTATGACGCGGGCGTCCTCTTAACAGAAGATGTGAACGGCGAACCGCAAATCCGCTCGCATCGCGGTTTCCCTGAAGGCGCGGATGTTTCCGATTTTCAGGTCAATATCAACAACAAGAGTTTTTATTCCACCGTTGCGCGAAAAGGCGAGATACTCCTCGTCAGCGACATCAACGGCGTGGAGGGTTGGTCACAGCCGGAATGGATGCCGCGCAACCGCGCATGGATGGGCGTGCCTTTATATTCCAAAGACAACGTCATCGGTTTGCTGGCATTGAGCCGCGCAAAGAATTCCTTCACCGAAGATGACAGCCTGCTGGCGACAACCTTTGCAATGCAGGCAACTGTCGCACTGGAAAATGCGCGCCTGTATAACGATGTGATGGGCATGAGCCAGATGATGGAACGCATGGTCTCGCAGCGCGTGGAGGAATTGAATAACGCCTACAACACGCTCGCGCAGCACGACAGAAACAAATCCGCGTTCATTCAAGTTGCCGCGCATGAGCTGCGCACGCCGCTGACGGTCATCAAAGGCTATCTTGGGATGCTGCAAAGCGCGCCCGCCATCAAAGATAATGTAATGCTCTCACAGGCAATCGAGGGCGTTCTGCAAGGGACAACCCGCCTGCATCAAATCGTCAACAGTATGCTGGATGTCGCCCGCCTCGAAAGCCAGGTGGTTAACACGCACATCGAGCCTGTCAGTTTGAGTTTGATCGTGCGCCTGATTCACAAGGATTACGTCAAAGACCTCGAAACGCGCAAACTAAACTTCATCATTGACGACGGCGTGAAGGACATCCCGTTTATTTTAGCCGACCCGGAACTGTTCAAAAAAGCGCTGGATCATGTGATTGTCAACGCGATTAAATTCACTCCCGACGGCGGGACGATTACCCTTTCCGCTTTGGTGGTGGATGATGCGCGCATGGGCAAATGCGCGGAGGTTCGCGTCAAAGACACCGGCATCGGCATTGACGCGGAACATCACAAGATTATCTTCGAGAAGTTATATCAACTGGGCAAAGTCGAGTTACATTCCTCCAGCCGCACCAATTACAAGGGCGGCGGCGCGGGGTTGGGCTTGGCAATCGCGCTGGGCATCATCAAGGCGCTGCAAGGCACCATTTGGGTGGAAAGCGCCGGGCATGATGAAGTGAATTTCCCCGGCAGCACGTTCTTCATCCGCCTGCCGCTATCGAAATAGTAAAAAAAGAGCCGCGCGATGCGGCTCTTTTTTTATTGACTACTTATAACTACCCAGCCTGCTCATTCTGACTTGTCATCGAGAAATCTTTTCCCGACAAAATCAAGATTTCTCCTCGCTGGCGCTCGTCGAAACAACAAGCCCCTAAGAGAGCGTTTCTTAAGTCTTTTTTGTACACGGATTTGACGGATTACACGGGC
>DZBA01000106.1 GCA_022729775.1 Anaerolinea thermophila
GACTTGGAATGGCATCGTCATTTTAGATTGCATCACATTGTTGATGAACAACATTTTGCTGCCATTACCAGAAGATGTTTCATTCGACGTCGTTATGCAAAAAACAAAAGATGAAATTGAATCTTTGATCGCCGTGCAGAAAAAAGTCGGCGGCGATTGGCTGGTCATCTCCAACGAAGTCGGACTCGGACTTGTGCCGCCCTATCCGCTCGGCAGAATTTACCGCGACGCGCTCGGTCGCGCCAATCAAATGCTCGCCAAAGCAGCGGATCATGTCATCTTGATGGTGGTAGGGATTCCGATGACAGTGAAATAGCGAAAAAAGGTCTTGAGGTTATAATCACGCCAACTTTGCAACAGGGAGACGCTCGATGAAGCGGAATTTATTTTTCAGTTTATTAATCTTGTTTTTTACGCTCGCTTGTATAACGCCCATGGCTGCGCAGACAGCCATCCCCACCTTTGACGTGAACCAGCTGCCGACCATGGTCGCGCAGACCGCGCAGGCGCTTGCACTTTCCGCGACGGCGACGAGTACCCCGCTCCCCACCGATACGCCAACGCCATCCCCCACGCTGACCAGCTCGCCGACAAACACAGCGACATCCACCGCAACACCCGCCGGCACAGGAACAGTATCCGCAACGCCGACGCTGACGTTGACCTTGACAGTCACACCGACAAAGGTCACGCCATCTGCGACAAACGCGCAGGTCACAAACACCGCCGCGCCGACATCCACTAAAGCGGCGGTGACGGCAACCCCAACATCGGTGATAGCGTCCGCGACCCCGGGCACAAGCACAGCGACAGCTGTTCCCCCACCGACAAAGACCAACACGCCCGTCCCCATTGTTTGTCCGGAGACTAACACGTCATTCGAAGCGCGGGTGATCGAGCTCATCAACGAAGAACGCGCAAAAGCGAACCTGCCCGCGTTGACTTATCAAAGCCAGTTGACTGCGGCAGCGCAGCTTCACAGCGCGGATATGGCATGTAACAATTATTTCAACCATACCGCCATTGACGGCTCGGGACCCGGCGAACGCGCCACGCGCCAGGGCTATAGTTCGAGTTTCATCGGTGAAAATATCGCGGCGGGATATTCCACGCCCAAAGTGGTGGTGGAAGGTTGGATGAACAGCCCCGGTCATAAGGCGAATATTCTCGGCGCAGACTATACTGAAATCGGCGTGGGGTACGCGTACTCCTCCAAAAGCGGATATGGCGCGTATTGGACGGCGGTATTTGGAAGCCCGTAATTCATGAAGCGGGTTTTACTTCCCAGTTTATTCATCTTCATCAGCATTATCGCGTGCGCCCTGCCGGGGATGAGCGCGCCGGCTCCCATCCCCACCATGGACTTGAACATCCTGTCCACTGCGATTGTCGAGACAGCGCAAGCGGCAATTGCGCTTTCGATGACGCCAACCAATCTGGCTACAGATTTCCCCACAGAGACACCCACCCCGCTCCCCACCGCAACGCTCCTTCCAACTGAAACGCCCATCCCAACGGCGACCATCATGCCAGTCATTGGCGAAGCAATTATCATGATGCCCTTTGCGATTGACGCGCCCGCTTTCCCGTCAGTGAGCGCGGTCATCGTCGAAGCGGATGAATTAACCGCGCGCGCGGATTGTCCCGAAACTGATTCCGCGCTCGAAGCGCGCGTTATCGAATTTATCAACGCGGAACGCGCGAAAGCGGGATTGAATACTTTAACCGCGCAAGAGCAACTGACCGACGCGGCGCGACTCCACAGCGCGGACATGGCGTGTCACGATTATTTCGCGCACACCGCTTTGGATGGCGCCAGCGGCGGAGACCGCGTGACGCGCGCGGGTTATGTTTGGAAGTATTATGGGGAAAATATCGCGGCGGGATATGCTTCGCCGTATGACGTGGTGCAGGCGTGGATGAAAAGCCCGTCACACAAGGCAAATGCACTCGGCAAATATTACGTCGAAGTCGGCGTAGGATACGCGTACGCAAAAGATTCAGCGTACGGCTCGTATTGGACGATTCTAATGGGGCAAAGATAACCTACGGCATTTCGTAAATGGTCACAATTCCCTGCTGAAAAATAATTTTCATGCGCGATTTGAATTTTTCTTCATTGACTTGCATCGAAGTTTGTTCAAGCCCGCCGATATAAATATAGCGGATGTTATATTTTTCGATGACCTCCCGCGCGTCTTCCCAACGTGACGTGATGTAAAGCCGCGTCACATCCTCGCGGCGCGAACCCTGCGGCGCAAAACTTCCGCGCCATTGCGCCTCGTGACCAGGCCAGCCGATCACAGTCTGCAACCCCGTGTGCGCGGAGACACGCGCGTAGGCGCTGTAGCCATCCCCTACCGCCTCAGCCACCACACCATTAGGGACAGTCCGCAGAAAGTCAATGGCGGCGGCTTCATCGGGATTCTCGCGGCGGACGCGGTCAAAGTCATCGAGTGAAAATCCATAAAGCGGCGTAAAGTCATTGGTTTTGTTCATCAACCCAAAGATGGGATAAAGCAAACCTGCAAAGATGATTATGCTCATCAACGCGCGGAATAAAATATCTTTCAGCCCGTTTAATTTTTGGAAGAGGTACGCTGTCCCAAACGCGGCGGCGAGACTCAACAAAATCCACGCTTGATAATAGAACTTGAAAATCGTGTTGATGCGATATCCGAACTGATCGCGCAGGTAGAGAAAATCAGGAGCGAGAACGAGAACGACAGCGAGAGTGACAAGGAGAAAGACGAATTGATGTGGGGAATAATTCGTGATGCGTGGTACGTGGTTCGTGATGCGTGATGCGTGTGTTTCAATTTGAGTCTGATTTTGCGGCTTTGGAAATAGATATGCTAGTGTCGGAATTAATATTGCCAGCAGGGTGATCAAACTCCCGATGTGATTCAAGCGGCGCAGGTTGGTCGCGTTGAAAAATTCGCCCGCGCTCATATTCTGTGACGAGAGAAACATCAACACGAAATCTTTTTCGAGGTACGAGCCAAGCCAGCCGATCAGCCATGAAAGAATCCACAAGAGCAGGGTAAAGCCAAGTCCGAGGGAGAAGGCTGTCCAGAAGTGGAACTTCTGGACTCCAGAAGTTTTACTTCTGGGGAGTCCATTTTCATCATAAAAAAAATAATGAGCCAAATACGCAAAGATGGGAATGAACAGCGTTCCCCACATGATCCAGAGATGCGCGCCGCGCGTCGAGAACATCATGTTCGGGAGGATGCCACCCGCCTGCGAGGAAAAGCCCAAATAAAAAGGCAGGTATAACAAAATCGAAAGAACGCCCAGCGGAAAGCCGAATATCAGCGCGTCTTCAAAGCGGCTCGCGTTCCAGCCATCTTCGCGGGCGCGGATGAAAATATACGCGCCGACGATCAAGGTCGCGGCGATGAGAATATCCCATGTGTTGAGAAAAGCCAGCCCGCCGATGACCAGCGCGGAAAAGAGAAAGTTCGCGGAAGTGATGCGAAGTTCCGCGCCGAAGAAGTTCATGCGCCTGCGCTCACCGTCAAGGAAGATATTCAGCGCGACGGCAATCGCCAGCAGGCTGAATGGAATCGCCAGCACATGCGGATGCAGGTCGCCGAGCAAAAAAGAGAAGAAGGGAAATTCGTCAATCACTTCGCGGTGACTTCCGCGCATGTCGTAATCTTGAATGACACGCGAGGCGCGCCACCACCACAAGTAGCGGTCGGGAGTCCACTGCGCGGGAAGGATGGGCGGCATGGTTAATTCCTTCATGTCCAGCCATGTCCAGAAGGGACTGGTGTATGCGCCCGTGATTAAGTCTTTTGTCCAAAAGAATCCTTTGCGGTGAAGGACTTCGAGCAGCGCTTCGAGGTTGGAGATGAAGATGAGGAAGAGGGGGGCAAGCAATGCAGAATGAAGAATAGAGAATGAAGAATTGGTAGATTGAAGCGTGGAATCTTCACCCTGTAACTTGTACCCTGTACCCTGTAACTTTGAAAGCAGGTTATATAAAACTCCATACGAGCCAATCGCGGCGAGGGCAAAGATGAGCGCGAGCATGAGGTTATGTCCCATGCTGGGGTTGATGTCCGAGATGCGCGTGAGCATGGCGGTCATCACATAACCGAAGTAATAATAAGAAATGGAATAGCCCGAAAGCCAGGGGTCTTGCGGCGGAAAAGTCGGCGAGCGCAAAATGCCGCTGATGAATGCCAGTTCCATCGGTTTTTCGGTGCTGTAAAGTTCGGGGTTGGCGGAGCGGGCAAAGGCAAAGAAGGCAAACGCGGCGAGAAAGAGAATTTCCGTGATGAGGATGAGGCGAAGATTGGATTTGAGAAAACCGACGATTGATGATTGACGATTGACAATCGCAAAAATACTTGTGCCGATGATTACCGCCAGCGCGAGAAAAATTCCGCCGAGATCATTTTGCGCGATGCCGAGAGACGCGAACAGCCAGAAGATGTACGCCCAAATCAATAACCCCGCGGCGCGTGAAAGTGTGTATCCACGATCTGCGAGCGCGGGGAAGAGCGAATGGATCAGCGGGAAGGTCAACCAGCCGAGCAGGGTAATGATGAAATACCAGAGGAAGAATGCGGGCATTTTGTTAGATGATTAGAGAATGGAGATTGGAGAATGGAGATTATTCAGGTTTGAAGTCGAGGACGTCCGCGACCGCCGTGAGCGCGATTGATCCAAATATGTGGGGAAATAAATCCGCGTCCGAGATTCCGCTGGCGGGTGGACCAGCAGGCGGTTCCCATTTCAATTCGGGTGTTAATTTTGCTTCATCAATTACAAGCAAAACCAGATCGTTCCGCCCGCGATAGAAAGCGTTGGCAACGTGCGGGACTTGCTTTTCGGTGGAGCAATGAATAAAGCCTTCGGTTTGCAAACTCGGCGCGATGTATTCTCCGCGGGTTTGGGCTTCGTGCCATTCGGTGTGTGAAGTGATGTGGTAAATCACGGGAGACTCCTTTTTACGGATTGCGTATTACGTAATGCGTAATGCGTGTTGCGTAAGAAAATTATGGCGGAACTTGATAAATATTGGTATTCGCGTCGTGATAGACGGTCTTCCAATATTTGCCGTTGTATTGCTCGAATTTCATCAAGCCGTTGAGAATGTCGGTGTTGGGGTAGACATTGCGTTCGAGTTGACCGACAACAATATATTTGACCTGATATTTTTTAAGAAAATCCAACGCCCATTGAATTTCTTTGGTGGTGTAGAAGATGCCGATTTCATCCACGCGCTGTTGCACGTCGAAAGAGACGTGTCCGCGCTGCTGGCGCTGATGCCAGTTCCAGCCGACCACGCCGGGCAATCCCGTGTAAATGGTGAAGCGCGTACACCAACGGTATTCTGTGCAGTTGGCTTCGACGATGACGGGCGAGCCTTTGACGTTATCCTGCATCCAGCGAATGGCGAGATAGTCTTCGCCCAAGTCCATCATATTGCCATCCCAATGCTGGGTGGTCTTCATGTAGGTCATGCTGTCGAGCGTGTGCGGCGCATCGGGATTCATGCGGTCGCTGATTTTGTCGGTGGACGCGGTGAGCGTAAAGAGGAACGCGCCCGCGATTAAAACATACAAGCCCGATTGATAAATCGTGCGCCAGCGGAATCGCCAAAATGGGAACACGTCCATCAGCCAGCCAAACGCGGCGGCGGCGCTGACAGCGAGCAACATCCATGCCTGCAAATATAACTTGAAGACCGTGTTCATGCGCCCAATATCGCCGACGAGGACAACGATCTCGACCGCCAGAGTCAGCACCAACGCGGTGCCGATCATCAACAGCACGCCGCGTTTGATGTCGGGCATGTTCGGGCGCAGGATCAAAATCCCAGCCCACGCCGCGAGTGGCAGCGCAAGAAATCCCGCGCGCGCGTTTTGTATCCCGAAGAAGACAAGCAGAGCAAATACGGCAGCGATTCCAATTTCAATCCACAGCGCGTAATCGCGGAGTTTGCTCAAATGCGAGACAGGAGTCACCGCCATCCATTCGCGCGTTTCCCACACCAGCCACGCGACGATGATAAAGAGGAACAAACCCCACTGCGTTAAGTAGGATGATAGCGGCGTGTGCGAACCTGTCCACTCGTTGATTTTTCCGTAGGCTTGCGAATACCATGTCGTGAACGGAAGATAAAGCAGCGAAGCAAGTTCATATAAAAAGCCAACGGCGATGAGCGCAATCGCGGCGCGCGCAACCCAATTGGGGATGTTGAAGCGGTCATTCCATTCGATGTTGCGGTAAAGCGTATACGCCAGCGCAATCGCCGCGAGCGGGAAGTAGGTATATAAATCCCAGGTGTTGGTGGGGCGCAGCGCGCCGATCATCAACGCGCCGATTCCAAAGGCGGCGACCCATTCGCCGCGAGTCATCTGCGCGCGCGATTTGATAAACGAAATCGCCCACGCGATGATGAACAGCGTAATCGGCATGACGAGCATGTGCGCGTGCATGTCGCTGTATAAAAATGTAAACAGCGGAAATTCCGTGATCGGCTCGACATCATCCGGCGCGGGAATCACGCGGCTGGGCAGCCAATACCAATCTCCGCGACCGATGGGCAGCATCGCGCCGCCAAACGACTTGAACACGCCTTGAATCGCCCAGCTCCATTTTTGGAAGATATCAATGTCCTGTGGAACAATTCCACCGGGCGCGGCGATACGTTGAAAGGCTTGGAAAATCAAACGCACCGTGCCGAGGTTGCCAATAAGGATGGTAAAGAAAGAAGCGGCGATCCCAGAAAGGAATGAAGAATGAAGAATGCGGAATGAAGAATATTCTGCATTCTTCATTCTTGATTCTGCATTCAAGAGGTTATATCCAATTCCAAACGCGCCAACCGCAACGAGCGCGAACCACGTCGGCAGGATAAAGTTATAAGCAAGCGAAGGCACAATGCCAAGCAACTTGACGGGCGTGCCAGCCAGCACAAATCCGTAATAGTAATAGTTGATATATCCGCCCGCGTACCACGGGTCATAAGGCGGGAAACTCTCGCTCTTTAAGACCGCGTTGAAATACGAAAAGTCCATCGGTCTTTCGCCACCCTTCGCGGGATGCCACATATCGGGGTTGCCGATGCGAATCAACAAATCAATCAGGAAGAAGACGAGGAAGAGAATCTCCGCTGCCGCAAAGAAACTACGGCTGGAATTCCACTCCACGCGGATTTGTTCGCGGCGCGTCCACCCCAACCCCAATCCGATCAGCGTCACGATCATCACCGCCCCCGCGATGGATGTCCGCGTGTATGCGACGCCAACCGAGCCGCCCATCCACGAAATCCACGCGATGAGGACAAGTCCGACGATGCGGCTCAACGGGTAACTGTATTGATTCAAGCCTGACAGCGCAAAGCGCGCGATGGGATACGAGACAAGTCCGAGCGCGAAGATGAAGACATACCAAAGCAGCAAGCCAACGACGGGGAATTTGTTTTGTATCCAATCGTAGTCGAACATCTGCGACCACGTCCCGCCTGCGCGGAGCGCCTTCAGGCGCGATTCAGGCAAGACCAAATCTTTTTTCGTTTCCACCTCGCCCGCCTGCTTGGGCGTGAGATGAATCACGCGCATCAAATCCACTTTGCCCAAGATGGCTTGGACTTTGGTCGTGTCGAAGTCTTTCGATTTTTTGAAGATCAATACTTTGGGATGATCGTAAAATGTGAAAGCTTCTTCGGCGGCTTGGTCGTTGATGACGAAGTTCGCCAACGTCGGGTAGGATTCAAAAACCTTAACAAGTTCAAATCCCAAACTGCCTTTGTAGGTTCCGGGCTTGGCGACGCGATAACAGCGGATGATGTCCTCACCCACAGGGCAGCCGATCAGCGCGCGGTAGTATTCCGTCGTGAGCGGATAGCGTTCGGGCAGGCGCGTGATCTGCGCGTATTGGTGGTTGGTCGGGATGAAGATGTAATCGGTCTTCGAGAGAATATCTGTAAAGCGCGCGAGTTTATCGGCGTTATCGTCCCAGTACACTTGCAGGGTCAAATCACCCGGGTACATGCCGCCAAAGGGATCATACCCGTCCACGCGGAAAGGCAAGCCCCAATCGTAATCCGTTTCATTGGCGATGGATGCGCCGCTCATTGAAATTGTCCCGTTTTGGGATTCAATGCTTAAAGTATAAAGAACACCCGTTTCGACTTGAACAGGTTTATCGAATTTGAACGTGACAGCATCTCCGCGCGTGTCAGCGGATGATAACTTGACAACCGCAGACGCATTGGCGAGGATTATGTTCGGGTTATCGCTTGCCGCGAGAGAAATCGTCACTTGCGCGGGTTTTGGGGCAGGATTCAGCGCGTGAGCGAAAGTGACTCCCAGCAACGTCCCAGATTGTTTGGGGACAACGGTTATCGGCAGCGGGTTGCCCGATTGGATGAATCCGCCGCTGGGGAAGGATAAAGGCTGGTTGTACAGTCCGTCCGCGGTTTGGATTTGCAGGTTGATCGGTCCCGGCACGTTTTGATAAATCCAGCGCGAGGCAGCGACGCGCGTTTCATCGCGGATGTAGATGCTGTGAAAAGCAAATGCCCAGAAAGCGGTGAGGGCAAGAACGGTTGCTCCAGTGATGCGTAATGCGTAATTTGCAATTCTGAATTCTGAATTCTGAATTCTGAATTTAGAAACCACCCACGCCGCCATCATCGCCAGCAGCGGATAGACGGGAAGTTGATAGCGCATGGTTGCGTTGAATTGAAGCGATTGCCAGAGGAAGTAAAACGCCGTCCACCCCCACAGCAAAAGATGTTGATGCTCGCCTTTGACGATGCGCCAGCCCATGAGCAGAAAACCGATCCACGCCAGAATGCCGAGCGGAAGTCCCAGCCCCCAGACGGTTAAGTTCGTGAACGAATATAAATGCGTGCGCCGCGCCCATTGCAAATTCCACGGCAGGTCGGCGTCGCCGTTTGCCTGCGCGCGTTGTTCCATGATATTCGCCACCCACTTTTCGTTGAGACCGATCCCATCGAAGGCGTACGGTTGAAAGACGCGGAAAGAGATAATCGTGGCAAGTCCGCCCGTTATTAGTAAAAGAGTAATTAGCGTCCAGTAATCGGTTGAAGGTTTAAGGTTGGAAGGTTGGGAAGTTGAAGGTTTAAGGGTTAAGGGTTGAAAGTCTTTAAGGTAGCGGATAGCGAAAGCGGCAGGCAGCACAATCGCCAACGCAGCCGCGTTAATCTTCGACGCCATTGCCATTCCCAGCGCGATACCGAACGCGACGCTTAACAAAAACAACGGATGCCGCAAGACGCTTGTAACTTGTAACCTGTAACTCGCAACTTGTTCTTTATTTTCCGCAATCAACACCGCAAAATACAACGCAAGGAACATGAAGAAATTAACGAACAAGTCCGTAGTGAAGAAATGCGACTGTTGAATCTGCATGACCGAAAGCGCGGAAAAAGCGGAAGCAAAAACGCCCGTCCTGCGCCCGTACAACTTCGAGACGATGAGATACAAAATAAAAATCGTGAACAAATCCGCCAGCGCGGAAGTTGTCCGCGCGAAGAATTTGGATGAACCGAATGAAGTATTGTCGGTCAGTTCAACGCCATAGCGGACAAGCATCATCGGCAAATTTCCGTAGACGAAGAAGGCATATCCGCGATTGTGCGGGTTGAGCGTGGACTTTTCCGTGTCGAAATATTCACCGATGGTCAGCAAGCGTTTTTGGTCTGCGGGACATAAATCAATGGGGGTGTTGACATCTTCGCACACCTGCGCACGCAAGCCGTCCAACACGCCGGATAAAAATAATTCGTCAGGGTGCTGGTGCTGACCTTCGCCCCAGTCCACGCCGGTCAAGCGTAAATATCCCGCCATAAGCAGGATGAGAAGGAAAAGCAAATCGTAAAGCCAGTGGTGTTTGTTGTTTGATGGCATGAAAGAAATTCTAAAAAATTAATGGACTCGCAAGTTCCGCTTGCG